>JBDSQB010000011.1 GCA_039930045.1 Chthoniobacterales bacterium
TCGGAGGCGTTGTTAAAAACGGGACAGGAACCCAGATCCTCTCCGGTTCAAATACCTATTCGGGAGGTACCACGATCAACGGCGGGATCTTACAAGTGGGTAGCGGAGGCACAACCGGCACGCCCGGGCCCGGCACCATCACCATCAACAACAACGCCAGCCTCGTTTTCAATCGCACCAACGACGTCGTCCAAGGCACGGATTTTAGTTTGATCGACGGTACCGGAACAGTCACCCAGGCTGGCACTGGCGCAGTCACCTTGTCCTTTGGTAACACATACAGCGGAGGCACCGCCATCACTTCAGGCACGCTACTTCTCGGCAACGATACTGGCGCTGGCTCGGGAACGATCGCCCTGGCCGATGGCACCACCCTCGGTGCCAGTGCCAACAATTTGACGGTCGCGAATCCCATCAACGTCACCGGCACCGCGAGCCTCGGTCAGAATGCAAACAACGTCCTGACATTGACCGGGGCGCTGACCGGCTCCGGCACGCTTCAGAATAAAACCGCCTCCGGCTCTACCCCCAATCTGTTTCTTAAGGGCGACCTCAGTGGTTTTATCGGGACGCTGGCAATCACCAACGGTAATACAAACACTACGGCTTTTTGGCGGTTTGGAGCTACGGGAGGAGCCACCATTGATCTCTCGCACGCCACGGTGAATTTGATTTCCGGGCCGAGTGCCAATGTCTCCCCCGGCTTTATTGATGCCACCACCGTTGCCAACACCATGAAAATAGGCACGCTCACCGGCGGTGGCACCTTTCAGGGTTCGTTCAATGGCACCGCCAACGTTTTCAACATCCTTGAAGTCGGCAACCTGAACACAAATTCCACTTTCTCGGGAGTGCTGGGCCGGTCTAGCAATAATATGATGCAGCTCAGCCTGACCAAAGTCGGCACGGGCACGCTCACCCTCTCCGGCACGAATATCTATACCGGCGACACCACCGTGAATGCCGGGGTTCTCGCCGTGAGTGGAAATGCCATTGCTAACGCCAACAAGCTCGTGATCAATGGCGGCAAAGTGGACCCAATGGGCGCTACCGAAGTGGTGGGCACCCTCTACTTCGGCGCCACGCAGCAGGCCACTGGCACTTGGGGAGCCACCGGTTCCACCGCGACGCATATCGATGACGTCCACTTTACCGGCACGGGAGTCGTCAGTGTCACCACCGGTCCTCCCGCCGGCTATTCCGCCTGGGCGGATCTCTACGCATCGGGGCAGACGATGGATCAGGACCATGACAACGACGGCGTGAAAAACGGCGTGGAGTACTTCATGGGCCAAACCGGCTCGACCTTCACCGCCAACCCGGCCCCGGTAAATGGAGCCGTCACCTGGCCGATGGGAGCCACTTACACCGGCGTCTATGGCACCGACTACGAAGTGCAAACCTCCACCGACCTCGTGAACTGGACGCAGGTCCCGATCGGCACCGGCGACAACACTGTGGCCGTCACTGCCGGCACCTCGGTCGTTTACGACATGCCCGCCGGTGGCAAGAGCTTCGTCCGCCTCGTCGTCAAGAACTGAGCCCTGCGTTCATCGAAATCCAAACCTCTCTATTAAGACCCCTCCCTATCACCCATGAAACCTAAGAACAAAACAGTACAGCACCTCGGCCTCATCGCACTCGCGTTCGCCGGAGTTTCCTCCCCACTCGCCCACGCCGCCAACGACGTCTGGATCGGTAATACCGATTCCAACTTCGCCACCCTGTCCAACTGGACGGGATCGGTTAGCCCCAATAACAACACACCCGTGTTCGGAACAGCCGGCCCCTTCGGCACCACCCTGAACAACGACCTCTCGGGAGCCACCTTCGCCGGCCTCACCTTCAACAGCGGCGCCAGCGCCTTCACCATCGGCGGCAACAGCTTCGCGCTCACGGGGACCATCACCAACAACTCGACGAACACCCAGACGATCAACACCGCGATGACGATTGCAGCCGGTCGCACAGTCACTGCGACGAGCGGCCAGTTGGTTCTGGGTGGCAACATTACCGGTGCGGGTGGTCTGACACTGAATCCGACCAACAAGATCACCCTGGGGGGAACCAACAACTTCGCGACGAATACTGCCTTTGCTAATTTGACCATCAATGGGGGAGCGGGTGGCGTGGACATCACGGGTTCTACGACTGTAGGCAACGCAGCAAACGTGAATCAAGGCGGCTACCTCAGCGTTGGGGGCACTACAACAGTTACGATTCAGTCGGGTGGTTCGCTCGCGGTCAACGGAGCGACGAACACGCAGCCCGCCTCTGCCATTGGCCAGAATATAGCCGGCACGAGCACGATCCTTGTGAACGGTGGAACCCTCACCTTCGGCGCGAACACGGCCCTCCTCCTCGGCAACGGCTCAACCGGATCGGGTGTGCTGACGATCGCCTCCGGCACCGCCACGATCAATCGCGGTACCCTGGCGACGACAGGGGCCGGCACGGATACACGCCTTATCATGATGGGTAGGGACCCTAGTGCCGCCAACGGCAATAACGGCACGATCAATCTGAATGGTGGCACCCTTGCCACGGACCGCCAGTTTGTTCGTGATGGAAGCACCGGTAGTGCAAATTCGGGAACCGCGAATTTCGTGTTCGGTGGCGGCACGCTGAAAGCGCTCGGAACCCAGACAGATTGGCTCCAGTCAACGACCGCATCGGACGTCGGCCAGAACCAAGGCGCTACCGGCGGGACCGTCAACACCGGCGCGCTGGCGCTCTCCTCGGTCACAACTACGGCCGTTTCGACGATTGATGCCAACGGTTTCGCCGTCGCCATCAACAGCGCCATCAGCGGCGGGGGCGGTTTCAACATCAACAGCAACACGGGTACCGGCACCGTCACCTTTGGCGGCGCCCAAAGCTACACCGGCGGGACCACCGTAACCGCAGGCACTTTGGACGTGACCGGCACCTTGGCTGACTCCGGCGCGGTGACTGTGAGTGGCGGCACCTACAAGGTGAGCAACGATGACACCGTGGGCGCGGTCACCCTGACCAGCGGCACCATCTCCAACGCCAGCGGCAAAGTCCTGACCGGCTCCTCCTATGCCGTGCAAAGCGGCGCCGTGAGCGGCATCCTCGGTGGCTCCGGCGTTCTCACCAAGTCCACCGGCGGCACCGTGACCCTCTCCGGCGCGAACACCTATTCCGGTGGCACATCGGTGGGCAACGGCACGTTGACGCTCTCCGGCAGCGGCACCTTCGGCTCCGGCGCGCTGACGGTTTCCGGCGGCACCGCGAATCTGGGTGGTGCCAGCATCACCAACACGCTCGGTGCCCTCACCGGTGGCGGTGCGGTCAACAACGGCACGATCACTAACAACAGCGGCACCTATGACGTACAAAACGGCTCGGTCGGTGCCGTCCTCGCGGGCTCCAATGGCCTGACCAAAAGCACGTCAAACACGGTGACTCTTTCCGGAGCAAACACCTACGGAGGAGCCACGCTCATCAATGGTGGAACACTTGCCCTCGGCTCCACGGGTTCCATCAGCAACACCAGCGGCGTTTCGCTCGGCACGTCAGGAACCTTCGATGTTTCCGCCAAGGTCGGCGGCTACACAGTGACGAATCTATCGGGATCCGGCACAGTCGTCGGGTCACTGACGGTTTCCACCCAACTGGCGATCGGTAACTCACCCGGAACCATCAATTTCGGCAGTCTGACATTGGGCTCAACTTCGACCTATACCTACGAACTGATCGGAGGTGGAAGCAGCGCCGATCTAGGAAATGTTTCGGGCTCACTCGCGATTCTATCCGGATCGATTCTGGACCTTGTGCAACTGGGAAGCTACACCCCGGGCCAGACGTTCACCTTGTTCGGATACAACACGGGATCGCTTTCCGGAACCTTCAAGGATACCGGCAACGTCACACTCAATGACGGCGATACCTTCACCGATGCGGGCGGCAGTTGGTTGATCGACTATGATAACGCGTCTGCCGGACTCAACGGCGGCACGGGTTCGAGTTTCGTGACCATCACTTCCGTGCCCGAGCCCGGAGCAGCCCTGCTCGGAGGCCTCGGTGTGCTCGCCCTGCTCCGCCGCCGCAGGGTTGGTTGATAGATTTCTATTCGGCCGAATGGAAGGGTTGGCTGTCGCGGCGTAATGGGTTTCTCCGCGGCGGCTAGCCCACCTCTGTTCGCCCGGAATTGGACCTCAATGATGAAACTCTTCCGCTCACTCTTAACGCTCATGCTCCTCGCTTGCGCCGCGATGAGCACCTTCGCGGCGGAAGCGGTGCAGGACAAATTTCGTCCCGGCGAACTGTGGCCAGACAACAAAGGCGTTCCCATCAACGCCCACGGCGGCGGAATCCTGTCTCACGACGGCGTTTATTACTGGTTCGGCGAGCACAAGATCGAAGGCGACGCGGGCAACTATGCCCAAGTGGGCGTCCATGTTTACAGCTCCCGGGATCTGGTTCATTGGCAGGACGGTGGGATCGCGCTGGCCGTTTCGGACGCCCCCAAGAGCGAGATTGCAAAGGGCTGCATCATCGAGCGGCCCAAGGTCATTTACAACGCGAAGACCAAGACCTTCGTGATGTGGTTTCACGTGGATTGCCGAAACTACGCAAACGCCCGCGCCGCTTTGGCAGTCAGCGACAAGGCGACCGGCCCCTACAAATTTGTGGGCTCGTTTCGCCCCAACCCAGGCGTGCTGCCGCCCGGTCTCGAGCCGGGCCCGCCGCCTGATCCCAACCGGTTTAAGAACAGAAAAAAATGGCCCGAGGCCGCTGTCGCCGGCGATTTCGTGCGGCGGGATTTGGAGCGCGGCCAGATGTCCCGCGACATGACGCTTTTTGTGGACGACGACGGCAAAGGCTACCTGCTGACCTCCGGCGAGGACAACCTGACGCTCCACCTTCACGAATTGACGGACGACTACCGCGGTTTCACCGGCAAATGGACGCGGATCTTTCCCGGCGAATCCAACGAGGCTCCGGCACTCTTCAAGCGCGCCGGAAAATACTACCTGTTCGCCTCCGGCACCTCCGGCTGGTTTCCCAATCCGGGACGCTCCGCGATGGCCGACTCGATCTGGGGGCCATGGACCGTGCTGGGGAATCCCTGCCGGGGCACGGAGCCCGAAAACGCCATCACCTTTGAGTCCCAGTCCACCTACGTCCTGCCCGTGCCCGGTCATCCCGGTGAGTTTATTTACATGGGTGACCGCTGGCGGCCGAAAAACCCCATCGACGGCCGCCATGTCTGGCTCCCGGTTGAATGGGAAAATGACCGCCCGGTCCTGCACTGGCACGCCGAATGGGACCTGTCGATTTTCACGCGTCAAAACGCATCTCCTGTTACGAAGAAATGACCTGACCGAACCTCAATTAAGCTAACCCCCGGCGTCCATGAAAACTTAAATCATACACACTCGTGAAAAACCCAATCCAGTTTCTTTGCTCCCTAATCGGCGGGCTGCTCTTGTCGAATGCGGCGCTGGCGCACCCGCTCACCTTCAACTCCACGATCACCTATTCCGCCGCCCAGCCCTCCGGCGCGGCCGATAGCGTCGCCCAGTGGAGCGGAGCCGCCTTCGACGCCGCGAACATCGGTGGCTCGGGCGTCAACTCCGATGGCGGTGCGAACAACGGCACGGCCAACGACGCGAGCACCTACGTGGCCAATGGCCGGCCGGCGCAGGGCCAGACCTTCACGACCGGGAGCAACCCCAACGGCTACGAGGTGAGCGGCCTCACCGTGCGCCTCGCGGGCTACACGAACAACACGGCGACCGGCGCCAACCAGATCGCTTGGGACCTCAGGCCGGCACCCTCGCCCATCATAGTGACCTTCGGCAAGGTAAACGGCACGACGCATTCGCTCCTATCGATCCAGAACTTCATCGCGGGAGGCGAGGGCACTCCCGGCTCGGGAACCAGCGCGAACGGGCCGGGCACCTACCTCACCTTCAACCTGCCCTTTCCGGTCCACCTCGATCCGAACACGACCTACAGTTTCGATCTTACCACCCAAGGCAAAGGCTTCAACTACTTCGAGCTGCTAGGAACGAGCGCCGATCCCTACGCCGGCGGCACGGCTTACACGCGACCCTCGAAGGGGGCGACGATCACGCCGCTGTCCGGAGACCGGGTGTTCCAGGTGAACATGACGGCATCGACGATGCCCTACGCGCCCTTTGCGCACCCGGGCACCTTGCACACGGAGACCGACTTCGACCGCATGAAAGCCAAGATTGCCGCGGGCACCTCGCCGTGGAAAACCAGCTTCGACCAGTTTACGGGCAACCGCTTAGCGTCACTGGGTTGGGGGCCCACGGCATACGAATATATCATTCGCGGCGGGCCGGAGCAGAACAACTACACCCGCACCCAGTGGGACGGGAACGCGATCTACGAACTCTCCCTGCGCTGGAAGCTCACCGGCGACGTGGCCTATGCCAACCAAGCCGTGTGGATCGCGAACGCCTGGTCGGGCAAACTTCTGGGCATCACCGGCGACAGCAACCAAGCCCTCGCCTCCGGCATCTGCGGTTATCTCTTCGCCATTGGCGGCGAAATCCTCAGCACCTATCCCGGCTGGCCCGCGGCGCAAAAGCAGGCCTACAAGGATATGATGATGCGCGTGTTCTACATCGCGAACGTCGAGTATCTCTGGTATCACTTCGGCACGCCCGTTAACGCTGGCGGCAACACGCATTACCGGCTCAACTGGGACTCGGACAACATGGCATCGATGGCCGCCATCGGCATCCTGTGCGACAACCGCGCCGTTTACCAGCAGGCGGTGGACTACTTCAAATTCGGCGCGGGCAACGGACGAGTGGAGCGCGCGGCGTGGTATATCCACCCCGACGGCACGTCGCAAACCGAGGAGAGCGGGCGCGACCAGTTCCACAATCAGGGCGGCTGGTATTCGATGGGACTGCTTTGCCAGATGGCCTGGAACCAGGGCGACGACCTCTTCGGCTACGACAACAACCGGGTGCTGCGCGCCTACGAATACATCGCGAAATACAACCTCTACAACGATGACGTGTTCTGGGTTTATCACAGCAACACCGATAGCGCCACCAACGAGACGCTCTCGAGCAATGGCCGATGGGCGGGCAACTACCCCGCCTGGGAGCTGGTTTACAACCACTACGCAAACGTCCAAGGTGTCGCCGCGCCGTGGAGCAAGCTCGCGATGAACCGGATCCGGCCCGAGGGGTTCCCCACGATCTACAGCACTCCCTCCGCAGCGGATTCCCTCGGCCTCGGCAGTCTCACCTACGCCCGGGAGGACACGACCACCAGCGCCGCTCCCAGCGGCCTGCTCGCGCAATGGAGCAAGAACCAGCTCATCCTGAACTGGTGGGGCAGCGCCACCGCGACGAGCTACCAGATCCAGAGAACCGCCAGCGGCGCCAGCGCCGCCGGTCCCTACGCGACGCTCGGCACGGCCGTCGAACCCAACCTCAATTTCACCGACACCACCGTCGCCCAAGGCGGCAGCTACTACTACAAAGTCGTCGCCATCACTCCGACGGGCAACCTCGAGAGCACCCCGCTGCTCGCCAACCAGGCGCTCGTCGCCAGCTACAGCTTCGAAGGGAGCACCAACGACGGCACCGGCACCCGCCACGCGACCGGCAAGGGAACCACCGCGCCTGGCTACGCCGCCGGCTTCGGCGGCGGACAGGCGATCTCCCTCAACGGCGTCGATCAATACGTCCAGTTCCCGGTCAACTCCGGCCTCTCCCGCGACGTCACCCTCTCAGCCTGGGTGTATTGGAACGGCGGCAACGCCAACCAGCGCGTCTTCGATTTCGGCAGCGAGATCGAGAAATTCATGATGCTCACCCCCAAGGACGGTTATGGCAAAATCGCCTTCCAGATGACGACCTCCCGCGGCAACAACGGCTCGATCTATCTCACCGGCCCCGCGATGCCGATAGCCACCTGGACACACCTCGCCGTCACCTTCAACGGCGAAACCGCGACCCTTTACGTCAACGGCTTGCCGGTCGCGGCCGGTTCCTCTCCCCGGCTCGCCCCGATGTTCAGCCAGCCCTTCTGCTACCTGGGCAAGAGCATGTGGAACGGCGACCCCTACTTCAGCGGTCGCATCGACAACTTCCGCATCTCCAATTACGCGCTGTCCGGTTCCGACGTCTATGCCCAATGGGGGCAGAGCGCTAACCACGCGCCCAAATTCACGGGCAATCCGCTGTTCCGCGCCAACGCCACTCAGGGCACGGCTTACACGACCCAATCCATTTACACCAGCGCCACGGATGCCGACGGAGGAACGCTGATCTACGAGAAAGTCTCCGGCCCGTCCTGGTTGGGCGTGGCAGCGAACGGCGCGCTCTCCGGCACTCCCGCGAACAGCGACAACGGCAAAAACCTGCTCGTCGTGCGCGTGACCGACCCCGTCGGCGCCACCGACGACGCCAATCTCTACGTCACCGTTAACAACACCAACGAGGCGCCCACCTGGCTCTCCGGCACGGTCACCAAACCCGGTGTCACCCGCGGCCAGGCCTACGCCTCTTCGCTCGCGGCGAACGCGACGGACCCGGATCTTCCCTACGGCGACAGCCTTTCATTCAGCAAGGTCGGCGGCCCGGCCTGGCTCATGATCGGGATCAACGGCGATCTCACCGGCACGCCCGGCGCAGGCGACGCTGGCCTCAACAGTTTCACCGTCCGCGTCACCGATGCCGGCGGACTTTACGCGGACGCGACGCTGGAAATGAACGTGTTTCCATTCGCCCAGCGCTCGAGCTATCAGTTTGAGCAAAATCTCACAGACAGCGTCGGCAACTTCCCCGGCACGATCACCGGCACGCCCAACTATGTGTCCGGGCGGACCGGGCAGGCGCTCTCGCTCGATGGCGCGACTCATTACGTCACCCTGCCCGCCGGTGCGGCGAGCTACCACGAGATCTCGATTTCGACGTGGGTCTATTGGAACGGCGGTGGAAACTGGGAGCGCATCTTCGACTTCGGCAACAGCACGTCCAGCTTCCTGATGCTCACGCCCAACTCGGGCAGCGGCATGCGTTTCACCATCGCCCATGGCGGCCTCGAGCAACAGCTCAACACCACCGCCCTGCCGACCGGGCGCTGGATGCACGTCACCGTCACCTTGAGCGGCAGCACCGCCACGCTCTATGTGAACGGAGCCGCCGTCGCGACCAACAACGCGATCACACTCGCACCCGATGCGTTTAACCCCGCTCTCAATTACATCGGCAAGAGCCAGTTCTCCGATCCGCTCTTTAACGGCCAGATCGACGACTTTCGCATTTACAATTACGCGCTGAGCGCGGCGGAGGTGGGCAGCATCGTTTCCAGCATTCCGCCCCCCACGCCTGGCAGCGTGACCGCGAGCGGCGGCAATGGCACCTCGCAGGTTTCCTTGGGCTGGGGTGTCGCGAGCGGTGCGACGAGCTACATCGTCAAGCGCTCCATCGCCACTGGCGGCTCCTACACCCCGATCTACACCGGCACCGCCACCAGCTATGCGGATACCAGTGCAAGCCCCGGAGTCACCTACTACTATGTCATCGTGGCGGTGAACGCCGCCGGCGAAAGCGTCGGCACCACCGAGTTGTCCGGAATGGCCAACATCGTGATGCCCAAGGTCCACCTGCGCTTCGACGAAACCACCGGCTCCACCGCCGCCGACGCGAGCGGCAACGGTTGGAACGGCACGCTCGTAGGCGGCTACACTTGGACGACCGGCAAGATCAACAACGCGGTCAGCCTGAGCGGCACTACGAATTACGCGACCCTGCCCTCCGGTGTGATCGCCGGACTGGGTAACTACACCCTCTCGACTTGGGTGAAGCTCAACAGCATCTCCACGTGGGCGCGCATCTTCGATTTCGGAACCGGGACGACCAATTACATGTTCCTGACGCCGTCCAGCGGAGCAAGCAAGATGCGGTTCGCCATCCGGACCCCATCGGCGAGCGAACAACAGATCAATAGCGCCACCATCGTCAGCACCACCGGCGTGTGGACCCACGTGGCCGTCACGTTCTCCGGTTCCGTCGGCACTCTCTACATCAACGGCGTCTCCGCCGGCACCAACACAGGGATGACGCTCACTCCGTCGAGTCTCGGTCTCACCACCCAGAACTACCTTGGAAAATCCCAGTTCAGCACCGATCCCTATCTGAACGGCTCTTTGGACGAATTCCAGATCTATGGCCGCGCCTTGAGCGCCTCGGAAATTTCCGCGCTGGCCGCGCCTCTAGCCGCTCCTGGTGGACTTGCCGTGAGCATTGGAAATGCCCAGGCCGCCTTGACCTGGAACGCCGTTTCCGGCGCAACCGGTTACAACGTCAAGCGTGCGACCGTTAGCAGCGGCCCTTACACTGTGGTCGGAGCCAACCTTGCTGGCCCGAACTGGACGGACACTGGAGTGATCAACGGCACTAGCTATTTCTATGTGGTGACCGCGCTCAATGGCCTGGCCGAAAGCGTGAACTCCACCGAAGTCAGCACGACTCCCGTCGGCCCTCCGCCGGTCCCTGCCAACTTCACGGCCGTCAGCGACAACGGCCTCGTCACCTTGACCTGGACCGCTTCCTCCGGAGCGACCAGCTATAACATCAAGCGCTCGACCACCGACGGCAGCGGTTACCTAACTATTGGCATTTCCACCTCGGCGACGTATGCCGACAGCATCGTCACCAATGGCACCGCGTATTATTACGTGGTGACCGCAGTCGGCCCGAATGGCGAAAGCGCCGCCTCGGTCCAGGCCTCGGCCACCCCCCTTGCCCCGCCTGCGGCCCCGGCCGGACTCACCGCAACCGCGAGCAATGCCACCGTGACCCTCGCTTGGAGCGCTGCCTCCGGAGCGACAAGCTATAACATCAAACGATCCGATACCAGCGGCAGCGGTTACGAGCTCGTCGGCACAACCTCGGACACCGGCTATGTTGATACCGATGTCGTGAACGGGGCTCCGTATTACTACGTGATCTCGGCCCAAAACGCCGTCGGCGAAGGAGCCGATTCGACGCAAGCCACCGCGACTCCGGTGGACGTGCCCGCAGCCCCTTCCGGAGCGATCGCCTCTGCCGGCAACGGCCAAGCCGGGTTGGTCTGGCAGGCCGTGGGCGGCGCGACCAGCTACACGATCAAGCGCTCCACCGTTTCTGGCGGCCCCTACACCGTCCTCGCCAGCGGACTGACGACCACCAGCTACTTCGACAGCACGGTAGTCAACGGCACGACTTATTATTATGTGATCTCCGCGGTGAACGCCGGTGGCGAAGGTGACTCCAGCACTGAGTTGGTGGTGACACCCAACAGCAATCCCCTGCGCGCCCATCTGCGCTTTGATCAAATCAGCGGGGCGACCGTCACCGATTCTAGCGGAAATGGATGGAACGGCACGCTTGTGGGCAGCTCCACCTACACGGTCGGCAAGATCAACAACGCGGTCAGCCTGAGCGGTTCCACCAATTACGCGACCCTGCCCACCGGAGTGATCGCAGGGCTGAATAACTTCACCATCTCCGCTTGGGTGAAGTTGAATAGTGCGGCACTCTGGCCACGGCTCTTCAATTTCGGCACGGGCACAACCAGTTTCATGTATCTGCTCCCTAGGAATGGATCGGGCAATGTGCAGTTCGGAATCACAACAAATGGATGGAACGGGCAGCAGCAAATCAACACCGCCTACACATTCCAAACTGGAACATGGACACATGTGGCAGTGACGTTGTCGGGAACCGTAGGAACGGTCTATGTGAACGGAACCTCGGTTGGAACCAACAGCACACTGACGCTAAATCCATCCAGCTTGGGAATCACAACGCAGAACTATATCGGAAAATCGTACCTTGGCAGCGATCCGTATCTCAATGGTCTGGTGGACGAGTTCCAAATCTACGGCCGTGCCTTGAGTTCCTCGGAAATCTCCGCCTTGGCAACAGCCTCGTTGAACGCGCCCGCGAACCTTGCCGCGTCCCCGGGCCAAACCCAGATCGCGCTGAACTGGAGCGCGGTCCCGGGAGCGACCGGCTACAACGTCAAACGCGGCTATGCCAGCGGAGGCCCCTTCACGACGATCCTCGGTCCGGTTACCGGCACCAGTTACACCGACACCAGCCTCGCCACTGGCAGCCCCTATTATTACGTGGTGAGCACGCTCAACGGAGTGGTGGAAAGCGCCAACTCCGCCGAAGCCAGCGCCACCACGATGGCCCCGCCCCTTGCTCCGGCTGCTCTTACTGCGACCGGCGGGGACGCTCAAATAGCTCTCACCTGGGCCGCTTCTCCCGGAACCGCCAGCTATCAAGTCAAGCGTTCTCTGACCTCCGGAGGTTCGTATGCCATCGTTGCATCGGGTCTAACCGGAACGTCCTGCAACGACACCGGCCTGACCAATGGCACGCCGTATTTCTACGTGGTCTCTGCGGTCAATCCCGCTGGCGAGAGCCCGAACTCCGGTCAAGCCTCGGCGACTCCCCTGCCGCCCGTGCCCAACGCCCCGTCCGGCCTCACCGCCACGCCGGGCAACGGCCAGATTGCGCTCAGTTGGTCGGCCGCCAGCGGCGCGGCGAGCTACAACGTCAAGCGCTCCACCGTTTCCGGCGGCCCCTACACCGTCATCGCCAGCGGGCTGACGGCCACCAACTACGTTGACAACCCGGTGGTCAACGGGACGATCTATTTTTACGTCATCACCGCGGTCAACCTCGGCGGCGAAAGCGGCGCCAGCACTCAGTTGGCGGTGACGCCCAACCCGCTGCGCGCCCATCTGCGCTTCGATGAAATCAGTGGGACGACCGCCACCGATACCAGCGGAAACGGCTGGAACGGCACGCTCGTCGGCGGATCCACCTACACGGCAGGCAAGATCAACAACGCGGTCAGCCTGAGCGGTTCCACCAATTATGTAACGCTGCCAACAGGGGTCATTGCTGGACTAACAAATTACACCATTTCGGCGTGGGTGAAATTGATCAGCACGTCGAACAACACGAGAATTTTTGATTTTGGAACGAGTACCTCGAATTACTTGGAGCTGTGCCCGAAGAACGGAAACAACGGCTTTTTGCGCCTTGAAGCAGTCAAGGGAGGAGTGGTACAGCAGATTAATACAACCTACACGTTCCCAACCGGGACGTGGACGCACGTGGCAGTGACCCTGTCGGGTTCCACCGGCACGCTCTATGTCAACGGAACAGCGGTCGGATCCAATGCGGTGATGAGCCTCAATCCATCGAGTTTCGGTAACACCACCAAAAATTATATCGGAAAATCGCAATGGAGCAACGATCCCTATCTGAACGGCTCTCTGGACGAATTCCAAATCTACGGCCGCGCCTTGAGTGCCGCCGAGATCTCCGCCGTGGCAGCAGCCTCGCTGACTGCGCCCACGAATCTTGTCGTTACCCCGGGCGAAACTCAGATCGCGCTGAACTGGAGCGCCGTGTCCGAAGCGGCCGGCTATAACGTCAAGCGCGCCGATGTGAGCGGCGGTCCCTACACGATCCTCGGTCCGGTGACCAGCACGAGCTACATCGACACCAATCTCTCCTCCGGCAGCCCCTATTATTACGTGGTTACCGCCCTCAATGGGATGGTTGAAAGCGCAAACTCCGCCGAGGCGAACGGGACCACTTACACCTCCGTCCAGACGTGGCGGCTGACCAACTTCGGCACGGTCGCCAATGTCGACGCCGCCGCCGACACGGCCGACCCTGATGGCGATGGCTGGACCAACGCCGAGGAATTCATCGCCGGCACCGATCCCACGAACGCAGCCAGCACGCTGAAAATCAGCCAACTCCAAATGAGCGGCAGCAACATCACCGTAAGTTTCTCCACCGTATCCGGAAAAACCTACCGCGTGGAACGCTCCGACACGCTGGAAAACGGTTCGTGGACAATCGTGCAGGGCAACATCGCCGGCACCGGCGGCACTGTTCAGGCCACGGATGTCGATGCGGCGGGCCAGGCCAAACGCTTCTACCGGATAGTCACCCCCTGATCACCGTCCGCCAATCCATCCTTCATCCTCGTTCGTCATCCACTCGCAACCCTCTTCTTTTTTCCATGCGTTTCATCCCCGTCCTCGTCACCACCACCGCCCTGCTGGCATCCCTCGCGTCCGCAGCCGACACCGTCGGCACCGCGCTACCGCCGCTGCCACCCTTCCCTGCGCTACCCGCCTCCCAGCCCGTGGACAGCGTGCCTATGGCCGACTCCAAGTCCGCCGCCGAGGTGAAGCTCGACCTCCCCATCACCCCCGGCCCTTACGCGCCGACCTGGGACTCCATTGAGAAAAACTATCCCGGCACCCCCGCCTGGCTGCGCGACGCCAAGTTCGGCATCTGGGTCCATTTCGGCCCGCAGGCCGCCGGCAAGAGCGGCGACTGGTATGCCCGCAACCTCTACAAGCCCGGCACCGACGCCTACAAAAACCATCTCGCCAACTACGGCCACCCGTCGGAAGTCGGCTACAAGGAGGTCCTGCGCGACTGGAATCCCACCAAGCTCGACCCCGCCAAACTCGTCGAGATCTACAAGGACGCCGGCGCCCGCTATCTAATCATCCAAGGGGTTCACCATGACGAGTTCGATATGTGGAACTCCAAGTATCAGCCTTGGAACTCCACCCGTCTCGGCCCCAAGCGCGACCTCCTCGGCGAATGGACCAAGGCCGCCCGCGCCGACGGCATCCGCTTCGGCGTCACCTTCCACCATGAATATTCCTGGTGGTGGTGGCAAACCGCTTTCGCCGCCGACAAAAACGGCTCCAAGGCCGGCGTCCCCTACGACGGCCACCTCACCCTCGCCGACGGCAAGGGCAAGTGGTGGGAAGGCCTCGACCCACGCCTGCTCTACGGCGTGGACCTCCGCGAATACAAAGGCGTCGTCGCCGCCGCCAACGATAGTTGGAAGCCCCCGGCCGCCGGGATTTTTCAAAACCACGCCGCCTACGCCAAGTGGTATGCCACCTGGTGGGCTCTGCGTATGATGGACGTCGTCGACAAATATCAACCGGACTTCATCTACACCGACGGCACCAACATCCAGCCCTTCAGCGGCGCGGGCACCGGCACCGGTCAAAAGTCCGACGCCATGCAGCGCGTCATCGCCGACTTCTACAACAAGACTCTCCAGCGCCGCGGCAAGGTGGACGTCTTCAGCATCGTCAAGTTCCGCCCCAAGACCAACGGCACGGTCAACACCCAGGAAGGCACCATCCCCCGCGACATCAAACGCGATCAGGACTGGATCGCGGAAACGCCCGTCGGCGACTGGTTCTACGCCCCCGGCTTCACCAACGACTCCGGCGCCGTCATCCGCTACCTCCTCGAACAAGTCTCCCGCGACGGCAACGTCGGCCTCTGTATCTGCCCGCTCCCCGACGGCTCGCTCGACGACAGCACGGTCAAGATGCTCAAGGAAACCGGCGAATGGATGCGCCTCAACGGCGCCGGCATCTACGGCAGCAAAGCCTGGACGCGCCTCGGCGAAGGCACCGGCGGCAAGCTCAACGTCCTTCCCGGCGGCAAGATCGGTCGCAACCAAGCCGACCATCGTTTCTCCGCTTCCGACATCCGCTTCACCGTCGGCAAAGACGGCAACCTCTACGCCTACTGCATGACCGTGCCCGCCACCGGCACCCAGGTGCGGATCACCTCGCTGGGCACCACGGCCAACGCCCTCGGCAAGCCGGTCAGCTCCGTCACACTCCTCGGCTACACCGGCACGCTCACGTGGAAGCAGGAACCCGACGCGCTCGTCGTCACCTTGCCCGACACCTCCACCTTCAGGACCGCGCTGGGCTTCAAAATCGAAACGAAATAAAGCCCGCCGCGGCCGGGCACCTCGGCCGCTTCCTCCCCTACCTCGCTCCTTGAGTTTCACCATGATAAAACTGAACCATACCACCCTCCCGATCTTGCTCGTTTGCCTCATGAGCACCGCACCGATCACTTTGCGGGCCGCAGT
The DNA here is from genome assembly GCA_039930045.1 of Chthoniobacterales bacterium. Taxonomy (NCBI): domain Bacteria; kingdom Pseudomonadati; phylum Verrucomicrobiota; class Spartobacteria; order Chthoniobacterales; species Chthoniobacterales bacterium. Next base: position 15,970 of record JBDSQB010000011.1, read on the forward strand.
CGAGCAGGTGCAGCCTCATTCCCGCGGCGCCTCGCTCCAGCTCACCGAGGGCCGCCTTCAGGTTGATTTTGTCACGGACCGCATCGCCCGCGTGCGCGCTACCAAGAACGCCGATTGGTCCAAGACGCCCAGCCTGATGCGCGTCGAGGTCGCCGAAGTCCCCGGCCGGATCCGCGTCAAAGAATCGTCCGCCACCGTCGAACTGCGCTCCGACCAGCTCATCGTCCGCATCGACCGCGCCACCGAGGCGGTTTCGTATTTCGACGCGGACGGCAAGCCGCTCCTCACCGAGCACCCCTCGCAACCCCGGACGCTCGAACGCGTGGAGGTGATCAAGTCGCTCGCCGATCCCGCCTCCGTCACAAAAGTGACGACCGTTGACGGCGAGCGCGAACGGGTGGGCAACTACATCCAGCGCAAAGATCGCGACGCATGGCGGGGCAAAGTCTCCTTCCGTTTCGCCAAGGACGAAGCGCTCTACGGCCTCGGCTTCGATGAAACGTCCGACCTGAACCTGCGCGGCACCACCAAGCGGCTCTACCAGCACAACCTGCGCATCCTTATTCCGTCGCTGGTTTCCACTCGGGGCTACGGGCTGCTCTTCGACGCCTACTCGGCGATGACTTTCGCCGATGGGACCAACGGCGGTTCGATGACCTTCGACGTGATCGACGACCTCGACTACTATTTCATCGCCGGTCCCGACATGGACGGCGCGGTCGCCGGCTACCGTCAACTCACCGGCCAGGCGGCGATGTTGCCCCGCTGGGCCTACGGCTACGTGCAGTCCAAAGAACGCTACAAAACGCAGGACGAACTGGTGGCCACGGTGAAGGAGTTCCGCGACCGCAAGATCCCCCTCGATGTCATCGTGCAGGACTGGAGCTACTGGATCTCCTCCCAGTGGGGCGGCGACGTTGATACCAAGCGCTATCCGGACGTCGCGAAAATGATCCGGGACATCCACAAGCAAGACGCCCGCGTGATCATTTCCATCTGGCCCAACCCCAGCGACCTCTCCACCGCCGGCAAGGCGCTCAAGGACGCCGGCCACACGCTAGCCGGCACGCCCTTCATCGACTTCTCCAATCCCGAGGCGCGCAAACTCTACTGGGAGACCGCGGCATGGAAGCCCTTTGGTCAACACGGCATGGACGGCTGGTGGTGCGACTCGACCGAACCTGAAAACGTGGACTGGCAAAAGGACCGACCGGCCGATCCGGATTCCGTCAACATTGCAGGCCTGGCCAAGATCATCGACCCGCAATACCTGAACGCCTACGGCCTCTGGAGCGGGACCGGCATCTTCAAAAACCAGCGCGCCTCCGCGCCCGACCGACGCGTGCTCAACCTCACTCGTTCCACTTATGCCGGAGGCCAGCGCACCGGCTCGGTCATCTGGACCGGCGACATCACCGCGAGCTGGGAGACGCTCGCCAAGGAAGTGGCCTCCATGCAGAGCATGAGCGCAGCCGGCTACCCCTATGTCACCACGGACACCGGCGGCTTTTTTGTGGCCCGCAAGGCGCAATGGTTCTGGCGCGGACAGTTCGACAAGGGCGTGGCCGACCTCGGCTATCGCGAACTCTACACGCGCTGGCTCCAGTTCGGCGCGTTCCTGCCCATGTTCCGTAGTCACGGAACCGATACGCCGCGCGAGCCCTGGCGCTTTGGCGAGCCGGGCACGCCGTTTTACGACGCCATCATCGGCACCATCGACCTGCGCTACCGCCTGCTGCCGCATCTCTACTCGCTGAGCGGACGGGTTGCCCGGCAGAACGCCTCGTGGATTCGCCCCGTCGCCTTCTCGTTCCCCGAGGATGCGAAGACCCACGACCTGAAGACCCAGTTCATGGTCGGCGACGAACTCATGATCGCCCCCGTGCTCGCGCCCAAGCTTTACGGGCGGGACTCGACGCCGGTGAAGGACGCCCCCGGCAGCGTGGACGTTTACCTACCCAAAAACTCGGCGTGGATCGACTTCTGGACCGGTCGTCCTCTGTCCGGCGGACAGACCGTCAAGGCCGACGCCCCGCTGTCGCATTCCCCTCTCTTCGTGAAAGCCGGCTCGATCCTGCCGCTCGGTCCCCGCGTGCAACACTCCGGCGAAGCCCCCTCGGCCCCGCTTGAGTTGCGCGTGTATCCGGGTGCCGACGGTTCCTACCTCCTCTACGAAGACCAAGGCGACGGCTGGGGCTACGAAAAAGGTGCCTACTCCGTGATCCCTATAACCTGGAACGACCGCACCCGCACCCTCGTCATCGGCGCGCGCCGAAGCGAGTTCCCCGGCATGTTAAAAATCCGCACCTTCCGCGTCGTTCTCGTCGCCCCCGGCGCGGGCACGGGTATCGAAGCAGCCGATACCGCTGCGGAAGTCCGCTACGACGGACGCACCTTCAATGTGCCTCTCCCCGCCTCAGCCCAACCCACCAAGTAAACGTGCATCAATCACACTCCCTTTCCATGCGCCTCCTACCCGCCCTCCTCACCGCCACCGCCCTGCTGGCATCCCTCGCGTCCGCAGCCGCCACTGCCTGCGCCGCTCTGCCGCCACTGCCTCCGTTCCCCGCGCTACCCGCCACGCAGGCGATCGACAGCGTGCCCATGGCCGACTCCAAGAATGCGGCCGAGGTAAAGCTCAACCTCCCCATCGCCTCCGGCCCCTACGCCCCCACCTGGGAATCCATCGAGAAAAACTACCCCGGCACCCCCGCTTGGCTGCGCGACGCCAAGTTCGGCATCTGGGTTCACTTCGGCCCGCAGGCCGCCGGCCAAAGCGGCGACTGGTATGCCCGCAATCTCTACAAACAAGGCTCCATCGCCTATAAAAACCACCTCAGGGACTACGGCCATCCTTCCGTATCCGGCTACAAGGAGGTCCTACGAGACTGGAACCCCACCAAGCTCGACCCCTCCGCCCTCGTCGCCCTCTACAAGGAAGCCGGCGCACGCTTCCTCATGATCCAAGGCGTCCACCACGACAACTTCGACATGTGGGATTCCCGCTACCAACCGTGGAACTCCACCCGCCTCGGACCCAAGCGCGACCTTCTTGGCGAATGGACCAAGGCCGCCCGCGCCGCCGGAATCCGCTTCGGCGTCACCTTCCACCACGAATACAATTGGTGGTGGTGGCAGACCTCCTTCGGCTCCGACAACAAGGACGGCCCCAAGCCCGGCGTTCCCTACGACGGCAAACTCACGCTCGCCGACAGCAAGGGCAAGTGGTGGGAAGGCCTCGATCCGCGTCTGCTCTACGGGGTCGATCTGCGCGAATACAAAGGCGTCGTCGCTGCCGCCAACCACCCGTGGAATCCCCCGCCCGACGGACTGTTCCAAAACCACGCCGCCTACGCCAAATGGTATGCCACCTGGTGGGCTCTCCGCATGATGGACGTCGTTGATAAATACTCCCCCGACTTCATCTACACCGACGGCACCAACACCCAGCCTTTCAGCGGCGCGGGCACTGGCACCGGCCTCAAAGCCGACGCCATGCAGACCGTCATCGCCGACTTCTACAACCAGACCCTCCAGCGCCGTGGCAAGGTTGACGTCTTCAGCATCGTCAAGTTCCGCCCCAAGACCAACGGCACCGTCAACACCGAGGAAGGCGGCATCCCCCGAGGCATCAAAATCGACCAGCCCTGGATCGCCGAAACCCCCGTCGGCGACTGGTTCTACGCTCCCGGCTTTACCAACGACTCCTCCGCCGTCATCCGCTACCTCCTCGAAGAAGTCGCCCGCGACGGCAACGTCTGTATCTGCATCGCCCCGCACCCCGACGGCTCCCTCGACGACAGCACCGTCAAGATGCTCAAGGAAACCGGCCAATGGATGCGCCTCAACGGCGACGGCATCTACGGCAGCAAGGCGTGGACACGCCTCGGCGAAGGCGCCGACGGCAAGCTCAACGTCCTTCCCGGCGGCAAGATCAGCCGCCGACAGGCCGACCACCGCTTCGCCCCTTCGGACATCCGCTTCACCGCCGGCAAGGACGGCAACCTCTACGCCTACTGCATGACCGTGCCCGCCACCGGCACCGCATTGCGCATCACGTCGCTCGGCACCACCGCCAACCTCGCCGGCAAGCCCGTCAAATCCGTCACCTTGCTCGGCTACACCGGCTCGCTCACGTGGAAACAGGAAGCGGACGCCCTCGTCGTCACCCTGCCCGACACCTCCACCTTCAAGACCGCGCTCGGGTTTAAAATCGAGACGAAGTGAAAAGTCTGGCCGACGGTTACCACCTCCTTCCCGTTCAATAAATTTCTTCCTTATGACAATACCCACCTTATCCTCCACCCTCCGCCTGTTCTCCGCCTGCGCGACCTTCGCCGCCCTCGTTTTCGCCGGTGGCGGCCTCCACGCCGCCGCCGCGTCCGAGCCGACGAACGCGTATCTGATGGTCCACTTCACCGGCGAGTCCCCGCGCGGCGAGCAGATCTACTTTTCCGTGAGCGAGGACGGCCTCCACTGGAGCGAACTCAACAACTCCGAGCCCGTGCTCGTCTCCACGATCGGCGACAAGGGCGTGCGCGATCCCGCGCTCGTCCGTTCGCCCGACGGGAAAAAGTTCTACCTGCTCGCCACCGATCTTCGCATCGCCAACCGCAAGGGTTGGGGCGCGGCCCGCGCCCAAGGCAGCACCTCTCTGGTCATCTGGGAATCGACCGATCTCGTGAACTGGTCCGCGCCCAGGATGGTCGATGTCGCGAGCGCGATTCCCGAAGCCGGCTGCGCCTGGGCCCCCGAGGCGATCTACGACGAGAGCAAGGGCGACTACTTCGTTTACTGGACCACGATGTCCCCGCGCGACGGCGTGCGCGAGGGTCGCATCTATTACGCCCGCACCAAGGATTTTCGCACCTTCACCCCGCCCGAGCTCTACATCGAGCGCAAAGGCCCCAGCGATATCATCGACACGCAGATCATCGCGGTGAAGGGGCAGAAGCACCACTTTTATCGCGCCTCGCGCGACACCCAGATCACGATTGAAGGTGCCGATTCCCTCACCGGCCCCTGGGAGCGCATCGGCGACATTGCCCACCTCGGCTACACTGGCCGCCAGGTTGAGGGCCCGGCTTTCCTCCAGTTCAACCAGGAGCAAAAGTGGGCCCTCCTCGTCGATAAACCCGGCCAGGGGGGATACTTCCCCATCGTTATCACGAACTTCGACGACCCGCGCGGCTACCAGCTGCTGCCGGCCGACGCCTATTCGTTTGGTGCCGGCGAAAAACGCCACGGCGGTGTCCTGAACATCACCCAGAGCGAACTCGCCGCCCTCCGCGCCAAGTGGCCCTCGCACCCGGCACCTCTCACTTCAATGGCAAACCAGCCGGCCGTCCCGGATGTTGCCGTCGGCGCGCCATCCGATCCGTCCTCGCTGATCCATCCGGGCGAAACCTGGCCGGACAACCGTGGCAAACACATCCAGGCGCACGGTGGCGGCGTCATCCAGGTGGGCGACACGTGGTATTGGTTCGGTGAGGACCGGGAGAACCAGACGACGGCGACTAAACCGAACGAGCGCTACGTCTCCTGCTACGCCTCCCGGGATCTAATCCATTGGGAGTTTCGCAACAAAGTCGTGGGCGGGCTGCCACCGGTGCCCGAGATCAAGGCACCTTACGCCTTCGAGCGACCCAAGGTGTTCCCCAATGCAAAGACCGGCAAATTCGTGATGTATATCCATCTGGACGACAGTTCCTACAAACTCGCCCGCGTCGGCGTCTATGTGTCGGACAAGGTGGACGGGAACTACAAATTCGTGCGCAGCTTCCGGCCGCTCGGAAAAGAAAGCCGCGACATCGGTCAGTTCATCGACGACGACGGCTCCGCCTATCTGATCTTTGAATGCCGTCCGACGAAGGGCTTCTTCATCGCGAAGCTCTCCGCCGATTACCTCGATGTGGAAAAGTCGGTCTGCTTCATCAAGTCGCCGCTCGAAGGCGGCTCTCTGGTCCGATACGAGGGCCTCTATTACCTGATCGCATCCCACATGACCGGCTGGTTCCCCAATCCGAATCTCTACGCCACCGCCAAGCGTCTCGAAGGCCCGTGGTCGGAGTTCAAAGACATCGCGCAGCCGGAGATGAAGACCTACGGCTCGCAATCGTCCTATCTGCTGAAAGTCACCGGATCGAAGAAGACCTCGGTCATCTACATGGGCGATATCTGGACCCCCAAGAATCACGCGGACAGTCGCTACCTCTGGATGCCGCTCGAAATCAGCGGCGGCCAGCTCCGACTGCCTCCGCCGACCCCGTGGACGCTCGACGTCAAAACGGGCGAAGTGCGCATCGCACCCTCACAAAATTGAACATGAAACGCCACGTGATCCAACTTGTCGTCGCCCTCGCCGCGGCGGTTTTTACCTTCCATCCTCAGTGCTAAAATTCACCTTCATTCTTCTCTCTGTTCTCCCACTGAGTCTCCTCGCGGCGGTTAAAAGCCCCGACGGCAAACTGGAAGCAGACTTCACGCTCAACGCCGACGGCGCGCCTCGCTACACCGTGAGCAAGGCCGGTCAGCTCGTGCTGCGTGAATCGCGGCTTGGCCTCGTGCGCGACGACGCCGACTTCTCCCAAGGCCTCACCCTGATCGAGACGTCCCCGACGGAGCCGGTGGTGGATCGCTACGAAATCCTGACCGCCAAACGCCGCCTCAACGACTACCGCGCCAATCGACAAGTTTATCACCTCGCCACCAAGGCCGGCAAAAAAATGGACGTCATCTTCCAAGTGTCCAACGAAGGCGTCGCCTTCCGCTACTTCTTTCCCGAAACCTCCGCCGAAATTCGCACGCTCACGGCCGACGCCAGCTCCTTCCATTTTCTGGCCGACACGAAGGCGTGGCTCCAGGCCATGCAAACCGCCAAGTCAGGCTGGGTGCAGACCAATCCCGCCTACGAGGAGTTTTACCAGAAGGAGATTCCCGTCGGCACGCCGTCACCGTTGAAACAGGGCTGGGTTTACCCCGCTTTGTTCCGCACCGGCGACACCTGGCTGCTTGTCTCCGAAGGCACCTTGGCGCGCACCGCCTGCGCCACGCACCTCGGCGACGCGTCTCCGGACGGCGACTACGGCATCGGTTTCCCCGATGCCCGCGAAACCATGCACGGCGAGCCCGTGAACCCCGCATCGCCCCTCCCGTGGCTCACGCCGTGGCGGTTCATCGCCGTCGGCAGTCTCAAAACCATCACCGAATCCTCCCTCGGCACCGACCTCGCCGACAAGCCGGCCGTCACCCTGCCCGCGGGCTCGGTCAAACCCGGCAAAGCCTCCTGGAGCTGGCCGTTGCTCGGCGACAACTCGGCGAACTTCGACACCCAAAAGGAATTCATCGATTACGCCGCCGACATGGGCTGGGCCTACACGCTCATCGACGCCCAGTGGGACAAACAAATCGGCTACGAAAAGATGAAGGAACTCGCCGACTACGCGCAGACCAAGCACGTCGGCCTCCTCCTCTGGTATAATTCCAACGGCAACTGGAACGGCGCCCCCCAGACGCCCAAGAATAAACTCCTCACCCACGAAACCCGCCTCGCCGAATTCGCCCGCCTCAAAGCTATGGGCATCAAGGGCCTCAAGATCGATTTCTTCGGCGGCGACGGCCGGCCGGTGATCGCCTACTACCACGACATCCTCGAAGACGCCGCGCCCTACGGTCTGCTTATTAACTTCCACGGCACCACGCTCCCGCGCGGCCTGCAACGCGCCTACCCGCACCTCATGACCGCCGAGGCGATCAAGGGCCTGGAATACATCACCATGAATCAAAAGGTCGCCGACCAGGAGCCGACGCACGCAGCCATGTTGCCCTTCACGCGGAATGTTTTCGACCCGATGGATTTCACCCCGGTCGCGCTCGACCGCATCAACAACAAGATCAAGCGCCGCACCACCGGCGCGTTCGAGTTGGCCCTCTCGGTCGTCTTCACCTCGGGCATCCAGCACTACGCGGAAATCCCCGCCGGCATGGCCAAGATGCCCGCCTACGTGAAGGATTTCATGAAGCAAGTGCCCTCCGTGTGGGATGACACTAAATTCATCGACGGCTACCCGGGTAAATTCGTCGTCATCGCGCGCAAGGGCGACGGCCGCTGGTTCATCGCCGGCATCAACGGCGAGCCCGTCGCGAAAACCGCCACACTCGACCTGCGCGAGCTGCCCGCCGCCACCAGCGGCCGCCTCATCACCGATGATGAACGCGGCTCGTTCACTGGAGAAACCGTGACGCTTACGCCTGACCGCAAGCTCACCGTCACGCTCAAACCCAACGGCGGCTTCGTCCTGGTGCTCCCGCAGCAGCCTTAAAAACCGGCGCGTCTTCACTCATTTATGTTTCAAAAAATCTCGCTCCTGTTCGCCCTCGCCGCGGCGGTTTTCACCCCTCACGCCTACGCCGCTCCCGCGACGATTTTCGTCCAAGCCGATCAGTCCGGCCACGCGATCTCGCCGCTGCTTTGGGGAATCTTTTTCGAGGACATCAACCTCGCGGCCGACGGCGGTCTCTACCCGGAGTTGGTCCGCAACCGCTCCTTCGAGGGCAGCGACGGTCTGCGCTATTGGAGCATTTCCGGCGGTGGTGAAGGGGCGAACGCACCGGCCATCGACCAATCTCGGCCGTTGAACGCATTCAATCGCAGCAGCCTGCGCGTACGTCAGGGCAGGGGGGTCGTGCTGGAAAATACCGGCTACTGGGGCATGAACTTGGTCGCCGGCGAGACCTACACTTTCCGGATCGCCGCGCGAGGCGACTCCGACCTCCAAGGATCCCTGAAGGTCGAGCTCCGTGACGCCGCCGATGGTGTGGTCGCCTCCGGCAATCTCGCTCTCAACTCCAAGGGCCATGCGTGGAATCAATACTCGCTCAAGCTCGTGCCGTCCCGGACCGCCGCCTCCGGCAAGCTGCGACTCTCCCTGTCCGGCAACGGCGATGTGTTTCTCGACATGATCTCGCTGAAGCCCAAGCGGACCTGGAAGGGGCATGGTCTGCGCGTGGACCTCGCCGAGTCTATGGATGCGCTCAAGCCGGCCTTCTTCCGATTCCCCGGTGGATGCTGGGTCGAGGGCGATGAACTCGCCGGTGCTTTTCAATGGAAAAACACCATTGGCGATGTCGCCTCCCGCACCACCCAGCAAAACCTCTGGGACTACGTTTCCACGAACGGCCTCGGCTACCACGAATATCTGCAATTGTCCGAGGACCTCGGTGCCGAGCCCGTGTTCTGCATCAATGTCGGTATGGCGCACCATGAGTCCGTGCCGCTCGACCGCATCGGGCCCTACATCCAGGACGCGCTCGACGCCATCGAATACGCCAACGGCCCGGTGGACTCCGTGTGGGGTTCGCTGCGTGCCAAGAATGGCCACCCCGCGCCGTTCAATCTCCGCATCGTGGAGATCGGCAATGAAAACGGCGGCCCCGACTACGCCGAGCGCTGGCCGCTCTTCGTCAAGGCGATCAAGGCCAAGTATCCCGAGATCACCCTGATCGGAAACTACTGGGCGAGGGGATACCCGAAGGAACCCATGCCCGAGATCATCGATATACACATTTACGACAGCCCCGAAGGTTTCATGCGCAGCGCCACGAAATTCGACGACTACGATCGCAAAGGTCCGAAAGTCTTCATGGGCGAATACGCGGCGACCAAGCGTGCCGGCTTCGGCAACCTCCGCGCCGCGCTCGGTGAGGCCGCCTTCATGACCGGCCTCGAGCGCAACGCCGATGTTGTGACGATGGCCGCCTATGCGCCGCTGTTCACCAACATCAACCACCGGGCCTGGAACCCGAACATCATCAACTTCGATAGCTCCGACTGGTATGGCACCCCGAGCTACTACGTGCAGCAGATGTTCAGCCGCAACGCGGGTCACACAACGCTGCCCGTCAAGGTGAGCAGCGATGAGCTGATCCAAGGCGAGGCGAGTGGTGGGATCGGTGTCGGCACTTGGGATACCCAGGCCGAGTTCAAGGACATCAAAGTGACCGCGCCCGACGGCAAGATTCTGTTCCAGTCGGACTTCGCTAAAAACGGCCTCGCGGGCTGGAAATTCAAGGGTGCCGGCGAGTGGAGCGTGCACGATGGCGTGCTGCGCCAGACGGCCGAGAAACAGAAGGTGCGCGCCCTGATCGGCGACCCGTCCTGGAAGGACTGCACGATCGAGTTGAAAGCGCGAAAACTCGCAGGCCTCGAAGGTTTCATGGTGCTTTTTCAAATCCGTCACGAGGAGGACCGCACGGGTTGGAATCTCGGCGGTTGGGGCAACAAGGCTTATTACGTGGGTCTCGACGACGCGGAGAACCGTCTCGACGGATCGATCGAGACCGGTCGCTGGTATGACCTGAAAGTGGAGCTGAACGGCGACCGCGTCCGTTGCTGGCTCGACGGAAAACTCATCCACGATTTCCGCCGCCCCAAACTGACGACCCAGGCGATCTACGCCAGCGCCACGCGCGACACCGCGACCGGCGAGATCATTCTCAAAGTGGTGAACACCGCCGCGAGCCCGACCGAGACGAGCATCGATCTCGTCGGCATCGCGAAACTCTCCGGCCCAGCCCGCGCCCTCGTGCTTACATCCGAGAGCCCGAATGACGAGAACTCCCTCGCTGCGCCGCACAAGATCGCGCCGCGAACCGAGGAGTTCACGCTCTCGGGCACGCGCTTCACTCGCAGCTTCCCCGGCAACTCCTTCACCGTGCTGCGCATCCCCGTCGCCAAGTAAGCCGACGACTACGTATCCATAAATCAACGACACCATGTATCGCACCATCCCCATTTCCTGTCTCGTGTTCTCGCTATTCGCCACGGCGGGCGCGGTGGCGGCGAAACCCGAACCGACCATCCTCACGAACAACGTCGTCGAGCTGCGCGAGACGCTCTCGCCGCAGGGCTTCGTGCACCCGGGCATCAGTTGCAACGCCGAGACGCTCGCGATCATGCGGGAGAAGGTGCTCCAGGGCGTTTCTCCGTGGGTCGATTACTTCGAGGGGATGCGCCGCACCCGTTTCGCGGACCTGAAGGAGCGTCCGAAATTGGTCGGGCAGATCACGGACGACCCCGGCATCGGCGCGTTCGCCCACGACGCCCAGCTGGCCTGGGCGCAAACCATCCTCTACGTCGTCACCGGCGACGAGGCCTATCGCAAGACGCCGCTGGAGATTGTCCGCTGGTATGGCTCTCGCACGGACGAAAGTTTCTTCCCGCAGTATTTCACCGACAGCCACATCAAGATCGGAAAATACGTTTACACCCTGGCCAGCGCTGCGGACATCCTGCGCGCGACCACTCCGAAGAATGCCAAACTCGCCGTGACGCCGGCCATGATCGACGCGCTTCAGCAGAACTGCCTTCTCCCGATCCGGAAGAACTGCATCGAGCGCAACGATTACTTCATGAACCAGCATTCCTACGCTATCATGGGGTTCCTCGCGTCCACGATCCTCGGCGATGAGGTCGAAGACTACAAGCGAGCCGTCGAATGGACGACCGTCAATGCCACATCCCCGAACCAGGGGCGCAATGGTTCGATCAAGCAACAGATTCGCCTGGTCACGCGCAATGACAAAACTGGCGAAGCCGTTCCGCCGAATCTTCAGCTTGTGGAAATGGGACGCGACATGGCCCACGCGGAGGGCAATCTCACCAATTTATTGATGATGTCGAAAACCATTGATTTTCAGAAAACGAAAGTTGATCCGGTGAGCGGCACGGTCAGCGACAAAGCGGATGGGGTTTCGCCGATCCATTTTCTGGACGACCGCCTGCCCAAAGGCGCGGCGCTGTTCGCAAAGTACAACCTGGGGTATGGCCTACCCTGGATACCCACCTATACCGAGACCGATCCAAAGCATCCAGATTATTTGGCCAGATTCGATCAGCCCAGTTGGCGTGGCGGGATCGGAGGCAGCGGATTTGTCGGTGGTTATTACTATTACAAAACGCTGGGTCTCGATATGGAGTCGGGGCCATTGCAGTATATCAAAGTCGCTTTTGACGCCACGGCTGCCAGTCGGGAGAGTGTGAGATCCGGCGGCTATTTAGATACTCTCCACAATTACGGCTTCGATTTCTGGATCGGGTTGCCCGCAGCCGCATCCGGCGCCGCACCCGACCCGGAGAAAGCTAAGCGCGCCCTGGCGACAGTGCTCCCACCATTGGAAATAACCTATAACGGCATTCCGGTGCAGGGCCAGCAGTTCGAGTATCACTTCGTGGATTTGTCGGCCCACGCCCAGCCTGGCGACATCTATCCGGGTTCGCCCATGGATATTCCCTTGAAGGTCGTGCGAGATGCCGATGGCACAGGCTATGTCCGGATGACGCTCGAAAAGGAGCCGCGCAGCATGGCGGTGTTTGCCAGTTTTCCGGCTGGATCCGGGTTGCGTGTGCGTTCCGATAACTTCGTGAAACTCGACTTCTATGGGAATGAGGACTACGCGAAGCAATCTCCCAAGCAGACGATCTATCTTCCCAATACCCGCGGCGAATGGAAATACGTGACGATCAACCGCGGCGGTGGTGGTCGCTATATTCAAGCCACTCCGATGGACGGGGCTGCGTCTCTCGATTTTGATCGAATCGACACGGAGGCTGCTAAAGTCCTGCCGCTGAGTTTTGATGTGGCAGAGGACTCCAAATCGTTTCCAACGTATGCCGGTGCGAAGCTTGAAAAGGATTATACGGCAACCTATGCGGACAAGCGGTTGGCTGGAGAAACCAGTGTTGGAAGTGAGAAGGAAAAGATCGAATACGCGGCACGAAATCTTCCAGTGGGCGCGGCTCTGGACGGCACTTCGGGCAAATTCACATGGACGCCATCCGTCAATCAGGCCGGCGATCACACGCTCTACATTACCGCACAGACCCCCGTCTCCCTTAAAACCATACGCGTGGACATCCACGTTGCTAAGAACTTGCAGGCCGCATTGGATTACGTGGCCAGGGTCTATGATCCAAAGGAAAAATACGAGTCAGCAACAGTAAAAGCATTCAAAGCGGCTTTGCAAACCAAGGACCTTGCCACAGTCAGGAAGGCCGCCGACCAGTTGGCGCTGTTGAATCCGAGGTTGGCGGACGGCAGCCTGGATTACCGCATGGCATCTGCCGGACCTGAACGTGGACTCAGCAAGATGGCCGATAACGACCCCCTTAGCTGGGGCGGCCTCTGGGGCTTTGACAAGAACGTCACGATGGATTTCGGCAATCACTTCAAGGTCAAGTCCGAGGCGTTCCGCATCCAGTGCCGCGATGGTTTCCCCATTCGAGTGGCGGAGTCCGTGGTCTATGGATCGAATGACCGCAAACACTGGACGCTCTTAACCGAGAACAAGGCCAAAGCCTCCGCCGAGTTGCAGACCTTGACAGTCAAGGAGGAGGAGCGGGACAAGCCTTACAGGTATATCCGTCTGTTCATGCCGGCCAAACCGTTCCCCATTTTCGAGATCGCGGAGTTTCGCATCGTCGGCGAACGCATCGAGGACTACAGCCCCGATCAACGCGTGGCCTACATCTCGGGTTATGCCGACGGCACCTTCCGTCCGGACCAGAAACTGACCAAGGCCGAGGCGGTCTCGCTGCTGGCCGGTTTGGTGGACGACTACACCGACAAGGGTGTCTACGAATGCGCTTTCGTCGATGTGCTCCCCGCCGCGCCTTACTTCGACGATGTGGCCTATATGTCGAGCAAGAAGCTCGTCTCCGCGGACGGGGACAAGCGCTTCCACCCGGATGCGCTTATCACGCGCGGACAGTTGGCCGCCATCATGGCACGCATGCAGGCTCCAAAGAGAAAAGACGGCCCCGCCGCCTTGGAGGATGTGCGCGCCGACACGCCCCATGCCACCGACGGCGCGTTCCGCCCGAACGCCCCGGTGACCCGCGCCGAGTTCGTGGTGGCCGTAAACCGGATGAGCGGGCGGGCTGCCACCGAGCAACCGCGCGAGGGCCTGCCGAAGTTCTCGGACGTAAGCGCTTCGCACTGGGCCTACGCCGACATCATGAGAGCCGCCACCACCTATCCGCTCCCGTCGGCTCCGGCCTCCACCGCGTCCCCGGCGATGCCCGCCGTATCGCGAATCCTGATGGCGGAGTGATCCCGCTTCTTACTTTTCCAATATGATCCATCGTTTGCCCCTCATCGGCTGTTTCCTCCTCGCTCTGTTCATCGGCCAGGCCGTCCCGGCTTGTGCCAAAGAGTTCATTCATCCCGGTGGACTGCACTCCCAAGCCGATCTCGACCGCATGAAAGCCAAGGTGTCCGCGGGCGAGAGCCCGTGGATCGACGGGTGGAACGCGCTCATTCGGGACTCCAAAGCGCAGAGCGATTACCGCGCCGCCCCGCACCCTCACATGATGGACCGAGGGCGGGCACAACGGGACGCCAGCGCCGCCTACCTCAATGCCCTGCGCTGGATCATCTCCGGCGACAAGGCGCATGCCGACTGCGCCGTGCGCATCCTCAACGCTTGGTCCGAAACGATGAATGAGGTTTCCCATGGCAATGATCAGCCGGGCCTAGGCGGCATCCCCATCGGCACCTTCGCCGTCGCGGCGGAGTTGATGCGTTCCTACCCAGGCTGGCCCGCCACCGAACAAGTCCGCTTCAAGCGCATGCTCGTGGATTTCATGTATCCCGTTTGCCACGACTTCCTCACCCGGCACAACGGTCGCGGCGACTCGGCCTTTTGGGCGAATTGGGACACCTGCAACATGCGCGCGGTCATGGCCATCGGCGTCTTCTGCGACGACCGCGCGAAATTCGACGAAGCCGTCGAGTATTTCAAAAACGGTCGCGGCATGGGCTCGATCCGCAACGCCGCACCCTTCCGCTTCGAAGACGGCCTCGTCCAATGGCAGGAAAGCGGCCGCGACTACGCCCACGTCATGGGCGGTCAGGGGCTGCTCTTTGAGTTGTGCCAGATCGCCTGGAACCAAGGCCTCGACCTCTTCGGCTACGACGACAACCGCCTGCTCGGCGCCGCCGAACACGCCGCGCAATACACTCTCTGGAAGGGCGTGCCTTATCGCTATTACACCAACAGCGATAGCGCCAACCAGTTCTACATCTCGGAGAACTACCACGGCCGCCTCGACGCCTCGCACTTTGAGTTAGTCTATAATCACTACGTCGTGCGGAAGGGGCTGAAGGCTCCGCACGTCCAGCTCTTCGCCGCACTCCGCCGCCCCGAACCCGGCGAGATCGACGTCATGGGCTACGGCACGCTCACCTTCACCCTCGATGCCGCCGCGTCCCCGCTGCAGACCGAGGCGCCGCCGACACCACGCGAGGTGATCGCGAGCTCGGGCCTGCAACGCGTCGAGCTGAAATGGTCGCCCTCCGGCGCCTACAATGCGCACGGCTACGAGGTCAGCCGCGCCACCGCGCCGGGCGGCCCTTTCACCTCCATCTACTCGACCACTCGGTGGACCACGCCCCTCTACACCGATACCGACCTCGAGCCCGGCCGCAGCTATTACTACACCGTCTCCGCGCTCAACAACGCCGGCAAAAGCGCCCCCTCCGCGCCCGTGAACGCCATCCCCGCCAAGGGAGAGCCGTTGCCCGCGCTCAGTCAGCGCATCTCCGTTAAGGGCGCGCTCTATTCCAAAGCTGCGGGCAACTCGTTCCTGGTCCCCGCCACGGGCCGCGAGTTGGACGGGAGCTTCGCCGGTCAACCCGTGGACGGCGATTTCTGTATCACCGCGCGATTGGCGGACTGGAATGGATCCGTTGGCATGATGGGGCTGACGGTTCGGGAACCGGGTGCGAAGAAGCCGCGTGCTCTAGCGGTGACCTTGGGCGAAATCGGTGGACGCCTCGCGCGCTTTCGCACGCGGGTCGATGGCAAAACCACGGTCCAGCGCGGCTGCGACTATACCTGGCTGCCCGTCTGGTTCCGCATTCGGCGCGTGGGCGACGCGTTCACCGCCTACCAATCTTCCGATGGCATCGAGTGGTTTGAGATCGGCAAGAGCACCGTCGCGCTGCCCCGCACCGCGTTGGTCGGCCTGCTCGCGAGCGGCGGCGCAACTCCGCCCGGACGAAAAGCGACCGATTCCCCCCAAGGCGTCATCGACCACGTCGCGATCGAGCGGAGCCGGCGGCCCCGCCACCCGCGCCCGGCGCGCTCGCCACGACCGTGCTCGATGACGGCGTGATTCGCTTGGACTGGAAAAAACCATCCGTCACCTCGCAAAGCGGCGTGAAGATCGAGGCCTCGCTCGATGGTGCGCCTTTCTATGAAATCGCCGATCTCGCTGCCGCAGCCTCGCGTTTCGAAAACACCGGCATCAAGCGCCCCGCCGCCCTCCGCTACCGCATTCGCACCTACAACACCGGAGGCTACTCGGCCTACTCGAACGTCGCTCCGGGCGAGCCCGCGCCGCAGGCCAAATGAGCCGCTCGTTCCATGTGATTGGGATCGAGCGGGGGGCCTCTCCGCCCGGAGGCTACACTTAGCCTACGCCAAGGTTTCAACCGCCCTAGACCATTTATGAAAAACACAATTTGGATTCTTTGCTCCGTAGTTTGGGGGCTGCTCTTGTCGGATGCGGCGCTGGCGCACCCGATCACCTTCAACTCCACGATGACCTATTCCGCCGCCCAGCCCTCCGGCGCGGCCGATAGCGTCGCCCAGTGGAGCGGAGCCGCCTTCGACGCCGCGAACATCGGTGGCTCGGGCGTGAACGCCGACGGCGGCGCGAACAACGGCACGGCCAACGACGCGAGCACACGGGTGACCAACCAGACGACCCAGGGGCAGACTTTCACGACCGGGAGCAACGCCAATGGCTACGAGGTGAGCGGCATCACCGTGCGCCTCGTGGGCTACACGAACAACACGGCGACCGGTGCCAACCAACCTTCCTGGAACCTCGGGGCCGTGAACTGGCCGACCACGGTGACCGTCGGCAAAGTGAACGGCACGACGCATTCGCTCCTGTCGATCCAAAACTTCATGCCGGGAGGCGAGGGCAATCCCGGCGTCGGCAGCAGCGCGAACGGGCCCGGCACCTACCTCACCTTCAACCTGCCGTTTCCGGTCCACCTTAATCCCAACACGACCTACTGCTTCGACGTGGCCACTGGCAGCTCCTTCGAGTGGCTCGGCACGAGCAGCGATCCTTACGCTGGCGGCACGGCCTACACTCGCAGCGGATCAACGATCACGCCGTTGTCCGGAGACCGGGTGTTCCAGGTGAACATGACGGCATCGGCGGCACCCTACGCGCCGTTCACGCACCCCGGTGCCTTGCACACGCAGTCCGACTTTGACCGCATGAAGGCCAAGATCGCCGCAGGCACCGCGCCGTGGAAAACCAGCTACGACCAGTTTGTTGGAAGCCGATTCGCGTCAACGGGTTGGGGGCCCACTCCATACGAATATATCAACCGAGGCGGGACGGCGCAGAACAACTACACCCGCACCCAGTGGGACGGGCAGGCGATCTACGAGCTCTCCCTGCGCTGGAAGCTCACCGGCGACGTGGCCTATGCAAACCAAGCCGTGGTGATCGCCAACGCGTGGTCGGGAAAACTTTTGGGCATCACCGGCGACAGCAACTTCGCACTTGCGTCCGGCATCTGCGGCTATCTCTTCGCCACGGGCGGCGAAATCCTGAGCA
The DNA here is from genome assembly GCA_039930045.1 of Chthoniobacterales bacterium. NCBI lineage: Bacteria > Pseudomonadati > Verrucomicrobiota > Spartobacteria > Chthoniobacterales > Chthoniobacterales bacterium. Next base: position 33,611 of record JBDSQB010000011.1, read on the forward strand.
CCTACCCCGGCTGGCCCGCGGCGCAAAAGCAGGCCTACAAGGACATGATGATGCGGGTGTTCTACCCCTTGAACCAAGAATTTCTTTGGCGGCACAACGGCACTCCCACCAACGCTGGCGGCAACACGCATTACCGGCTGAACTGGGACACGGACAACATGGCCTCGATGGCCGCCATCGGCATTCTTTGCGACAACCGCGCCGTTTACCAGCAGGCGGTGGACTACTTCAAATTCGGCTCGGGCAACGGCCGCGTGGAGCGCGCGGCGTGGTATATCCACC
>JBDSQB010000012.1 GCA_039930045.1 Chthoniobacterales bacterium
TCAGCGTGTCGATGTCGAGCACGAGCACCAGGCCGATGATCACGAGCAGCAGTTGGGTCATGAAGTCGACCACCGCGAGCGCGATGTTCAGCCCGGCCGACTCCTTCACGCCTCGGACGTTGATCGCGGCGAGGATCGCGATGATCGCGGCACCCGCGATGATGTCGCCGGGAGCCGAGCGCAGCGGCTCCCAGAACAGCCCGCCGATGTAGTGCGGCACGAAGAACGCCGAGATGGCGACCGTGATGACGTAGTTGAGCATCTGGCCCCACGCGGCGAAGAAGGACCAGAACTCGTTGAACGCGTGGCGGGCGAACGACGACGATCCGCCGGCCTCGGGGTACATCGTCGTGGCCTCGGCGTAGGTCGCCGCCGTCCAGAAGAAGATGACCCCGGTGATGATGAAGACGATCGGGGTGAGCCCGAGCGCGAGCGCCGCGACGAGCCCGAGCGCGTAGTAGATCGATGAGCCGACGTTCCCGTAGGCCGTCGCGACCAGCGCGTTGACCCCCAGGACACGCTGCAGGCCCTGGAGCCGGCGTTGCGCCATAACCGCGGCGGGAGTCTACGCCGAGGTCGGTGTCGGGCTGGTCAGGACCGTGCGGGCGCCGTCAGGCCTCGAGCGCGAACTCGAGCGTGGCCTCGATCGTCACTTCGTTGGACAGCGTCAGGCCGCCGTCCGGCAGCTGCTCCTGCCAGTCCAGGCCGAAGTCGCGGCGGTCGAGCGTGACCGCCAGCTCGATCGTGACCTGCTCGTTGCCGGTCAGCAGATGCGAGCCGGGGACGCCGAGCCGGCCGGTCGCCTCTGCCGGCTGTACGTGCCCGTGGAGCGTGAGCTCGCCCGACACGGTGATGTCGCGCGAGCCGTCCGCGCCGCGCACCTCGCTGCCCACGAAGAGCACATCGGGGTACGTGGCCGCGTCGAGGAACTCCGCCGACAGCATCCGCTCGCGGATCTCAGGCTGGTTGAGGTCAAGGCTGTCGAGCGGCACGGAGATCTCGAGCGTCCCGGCGCCGACGTCGAGCGAGCCGTCGATCTCACGAAAGCCCGCGCGGTAGTCGCGTATGCCCAGATGGCGCACGCTGAACGTGACCGACGAGAAGCCACCGTCGACGTGCCATACACCGGAGCCCAGCTGTTCCTCGAGGAAGCTCATTCACCGAACCTAGACCAGGCCGTCACAAGACGGCTGAGCGAGGCCTCAGGCGTTATGCAACCAACGGGATGATGAGAATTGCCACGATGTTGGCGACCTTGATCATGGGATTGATCGCCGGGCCGGCGGTGTCCTTGTAAGGATCGCCCACGGTATCGCCGGTGACGCTGGCCTTGTGCGCCTCGCTGTGCTTGCCGCCGTGATGGCCTTCCTCGATGTATTTCTTGGCGTTGTCCCAGGCGCCGCCGCTGGAGGTCATGGAAATTCCGAGGAAAAGTCCGGTGACGATGCTGCCGACGAGGACGCCGCCGAGAATGGTCGGGCCGCCGTTGTGAATCATGGCCACGAGGATCACGACGAGGATCGGAAGCAGCGCGGGGACGATCATTTCCTTGAGCGCGGCCTTCGTGACGATATCAACGCAAGTCCCGTAGTCGGGGATGTCCTGACCTGTGAGGATGCCGGGCTTGGCTTTAATCTGGCGGCGAACTTCAGAGACCACGGCTCCGGCGGCGCGACCGACGGCGCTCATGCTAAATGCGGCGAAAAGATACGGCAGCAAGCCACCGATGAAGAGGCCGATGATAACTTTCGGGTCTTTTAGAGAGAACGCGAGAGCGGTGTCGAGCGCAGTTCCAGTGATATGGCGGACGGTTTCGAGGTGGTGTTTCAGGTCCACGTAATAGCTGCCGAAAAGAACGACCGCTGCCAGACCGGCGCTGGCGATGGCGTAGCCTTTGGTGACGGCCTTCATGGTGTTGCCGACGGCGTCGAGTTCATCGGTGACAACTCGCACAGAGGCGGGCATTTCGCTCATTGTGGCGACCCCGCCTGCGTTGTCCGTGATCGGCCCAAACGCGTCGAGTGAGATAATAATGCCAGCCATCGAGAGCATCGACATGACGGCGATGGCGATTCCGTAAAGTCCGCCGCAGGAATAGCTGAGCCAGATGGAAGTGCAAATCGCGAGCACAGGCAGCGCCGTGGCGTGCTGGCCCATGGCGAGACCTTCAATGATGTTCGTGGCGTGGCCCGTTTCCGAGGATTTGGCGATTTTCCGGACCGGGCTGTATTCGGTCGAGGTGTAGTAATTAGTGATCGCGACCGCGACGACGGTCATGGCGAGGCCGACGAGCGAGGCGAGATAAAGCTGGTTTGCGGAATAAAAAATCTGACCGCCGCCGAGGATGTCGTTGACGGTGAGGCCGTTGCGGAAGAGCGCGTGGGTTGTCGGATAAAACGCAGCCGCGCAGAGGACGCCGCTGAAGGCCACGCCGCCCATGAGGGCGCCGGCAGGTTTGAGCGAGGTCTTGTTCACGAAAAGAATCCCGAGAATCGAGGCGACGATCGCGATGCCGCCGAGCAGGAACGGGAACGCGACGGCTTCCACGCTTCCGGTGCCAGCCGAGGTGAGCGAGCCGACCAGAATCGCGCCGATCAGGCTCACCGCATATGTCTCAAATACGTCCGCCGCCATGCCTGCGCAATCACCGACGTTGTCGCCGACGTTGTCCGCGATGGTCGCCGGATTGCGAGGATCGTCTTCATCCAGATTCTGCTCGACCTTGCCTACGAGATCCGCGCCGACATCGGCAGCCTTCGTATAAATGCCGCCGCCGAGACGTGCGAAAACAGAAATCAACGACGCGCCCAAAGCCACGCCGACGAGGCTGGAAACGGCTTGTTCCGGGTGCCAGGCGTGCATCACCATCCAAAAACCGCCGACCGATAGCAATGCAAGTCCGACCACGAGCAGTCCGGTGACCGCGCCGCCGTTAAAGGCCACGCGCAGGGCGTTTTTCGAGCCGATCGTCGCCGCCTGCGCGGTGCGGACGTTGGAAATAACGGCGACTCGCATTCCGATGAAACCCGCCACCAGCGAGCAGCCCGCTCCGAGGATGAAACCGACAGCGGTGGGCAGGTCTTTCTTATAGGCGACGAGCAAAACGATGAGCACCGCGATGACCAGAATGGACCGCACCTGGCGTCCCAGATACGCCTTGGCTCCCTCTTCGATGGCTCCGGCGATCTGCCGCATCCGCTCGTTGCCAGGAGAGGCCCGAATAATGGTTTTGATTAAAAACAAAGCCACGAGCAGGCCAAAAATCGAACAAAGAATGGCAAACCAAACACTGACGCCAGCTAGAGAGACTGCAATTATGGGGGAAAACATAGATGAAATTTGGAGTGAGGAGGACGCACAGGTTATTCAACCTGACTCATCTGGCAACGGAAAAGACAATCGCTCCCATCCCGTCTCGAATCGGGTTACACCCCGGCCTGAAGCCCGGCGCATTCCCATCGTTCCGCGTTATCACCCAAAGCCACGGCGGTAAATCCACTCCATCTCCGCAGCATTCGGAGATAGACGCTCCAGTGGCGGTCTCTATACTGCCCATTTTTGAAGCATGGAGACGGATTACAAAGTTAAGCTCGAAGTATTTGAAGGTCCGCTCGACCTCCTGCTTTACCTCGTGAAACAGGATGAGATCGATATTTACGAGATCTCCATCGAGCGGATCACGAAGCAATATCTGACCTATCTCGACGCCTTCAAAATGCTCGATCTCGACGTGGCCGGGGAATTTCTCGTGATGGCGGCGAACCTGATTTACCTGAAAAGCCGCAGTCTCCTACCGGTCGCCGTGCAGCCGCCGGAGGACGATGCCGACGAGGAGGACCCGCGCTGGGATCTCATCCGCCAGCTCATCGAATACAAGAAATTCAAGGACGCCGCGACGCATCTCCAGCAGCGCGAGTTGTATCAGGAAAACCTCATCGCCCGCAGCCCGGAGACGCCGGATTTTGAAAAAGAATCCCCGCTCCTGACCAGCGAAGTCGGGATTTTCGATCTCATCAACGCCTTCCAGAAAATCCTCAAGCGGCTCGATAAACAGGAAGACCTGCGGGAGATTTTCGAGGAAAATTTCAGCGTTTCCGACAAGATCGGCCACATCCAGCGTGTTCTTTCACGGGGGAGTTCCATTCGATTCACCGAGCTGTTTGCCAATGCGGCGTCGCGCACCGAGGTGGTCGTCACCTTCCTCGCGTTGCTGGAGTTGATCCGCATGAAACGCCTGCGCGTTGTCCAGATCGATCCCTTTTCCGAGATCGAGATCCACGGAATTTCCTAGACGACCGCCGCCGGGAGCAAGGTCGCAATCTCGGCGATGACCGTGGCGTGATCGCGCACATCGTAATGGAACCCGCGAAAGCCGACTTCGCGCGCCGATTTGATGTTGGAAAGCAGGTCGTCGATGAAGCCTGTGTGCTCCGGGACGACGTTGAAACGCTTCGCCGCAAGCTGGAAAATCTCCGGGTCGGGCTTGGCCATGCCGACCTCGTGCGAATACACGCCATCCTCAAAATAATGGAAGATCGGATACGTCTCCAAGACGTGGTCGAGGTGAATCGCGCTGGTGTTCGAGAGCAGATAGAGCGGGAGCTTGCCGTGGAGCGACTCAACAAAATCCACCATCGGCTGGTTGATGGTAAAAATGTCTTCCCAGATGTCTGAAAAATCCTTGGGCGTGCCCCGGAAGCGAAGAGTTTTCACCACGCCCGTTTCAAAGGCCTCGCGGCTGATCGCGCCGGTTTCGCAGAGGTTTTTCAGCCGTTCCACCTCGGCCATGGCGGCCACGTCAAAGCCGTCGCTGAGGCTGTCCAGCTTCTCGTAAGCGACACGAAAGTCGAATTCGAGCAGCACGTTTCCAATATCAAAAATCAGGGCTTGGAGCATTACCAGTGATCGTGTAACGAAAGACCTCGCGTCTGTCGAGAGTTAGATGAAACCCAATTCACGCAGGCGCGGTTCGGCCAGCAAAATCGCCAGCGCCGCCGGTGCCGTGCGAAATCCGCCCTGTCGCGCCAGCCGGACCGCCTCGGCGGCAGAGACGAGTTCGATTTCGATCTTCTCCATCGGCTCGGGCTCTTTTTTCTTCTCCAACCGAACGCCGCGAGCCAGAAAATAATGGCACTCTTCGTCGCCCAGCGAGGGATTGGTGAAGGCCGCTCCGAGGGGCTCTAGTGCGGTGAAGGTCCCGCCTATTTCCTCGCTCAGTTCCTTGGCCGCCACTTCCTCCAGACTCAGCTCCGGCACATCGCTCGTCTTGCCGGCAGGCACCTCCTGACAATGCGCATCCACCGGGTAGCGATACTGGCGAATGGTCACGATCTGTCCGTCGTCGGTTAACGGGACGATCATCACCGCTGTGCCTTGCTCGACGTAGGCAAAAGTCTGCGACTCCGCCCCCGGGACTTGCAATCGATCTTCCCGCAGACGCAAAACTTCGTTTGCAAAAGGATACCGCGATTCCACCAGTTTCCAGCCGAGCTGGAGGCCTTGCGGATGCTCGTTTTTGGAAATGTCGGACGCGTCATTCATCTGCCTGTGAATCGCATCTGACTCGCCCCGCGGCGGTCGGTTTTAATCCCGGTCGAGCTGAGCCCGCACCACCTGGGCGAGCGCGGCGGAAAGATAGGGCTTCGGCAGGAAATTCACGCCCTCCTCGACGGGTTCGTCGGCGTCGAGCGTTTCCTTGTTGAAACCGCTTGTGTAGATGATTTTCAAGCCCGGTTTCTCCTTGCGGAAATGACGTGCCAGATCGCTGCCGCCGATGCCGCTTGGCATGACGACGTCGGTCAAAAGCAGGTCGATCTCCCCCTCGACAGACTTCCATTTCTCCATCGCTTCCTCGCCCGACTCGGCGGTGATGATCTCGTAGCCGTAACTTTCCAGAACGTTGCTGGCGAGCGCGAGCAGCGCGGGCTCGTCCTCGACGATGAGAATCTTCTCCGGGCCACCGGAAACTTTCGCCGTTTCCACGGGAGTTTCAGTCGGTTCATCGAGCCATTCCTGAGGCGTCGCAGGCAGGAAAATCCGGAAGGTAGCCCCCTGTCTCGGCTGGCTGGAGACTTCGATCCAGCCCCGATGTTGTTTGACCGCGCCCTGGACTTCGGCCAGACCGAGGCCGCGTTCCTTGCCGCCGCCTTTCGTGGAAAAGAACGGCTCGAAAATGCGGTTCGCGATCTCGGGTTCGATCCCGGTTCCCGTATCGGCCACGCTCAGGCAGACGAATTTGCCTTTGCGTCCGCCCGGATGTGCCGACAGCGTCTTCTCGTCGATCTCCAGCAAACGAGTGGAAATGACGAGTTGCCCGCCGGTTGGCATGGCGTCGGAGGCGTTCGCGGCGAGATTGGTAATGATCGACTCGACCATCGCCGGGTCGATCTGCACCGGCGGCAAACCGGGCGCGTAAGTCGTCTGCAAAGTGACCGTGTTTCCGACGATTCCCTGGACGAGTTTGGTCTGACTCGTGAGCACTTCGTTGAGGTCGAGCGTCTTCGGCTGCATGACCTGCTTCCGCGAAAACGTGAGCAGGTTCTGGGTCAAATCGGCCGCGCGCTCGGTGGCGGTGACGATTCGTTGCAAGTGCTCAGTCTCCTCTTTTTTGCCCTGAACGCGCAATTCGAGGAGCCCGGTGTAGCCCATGATGATGTTGAGCAGATTGTTCAGATCGTGCGCGATGCCGCCCGCGAGTTGGCCGACGGATTCCATGCGCTGGGCCTGGCGGAGCTGGTTTTCGAGGGTCAGGCGCTGTGTGATTTCAGTCGCATAGCAATGGACGACCTGCGCCTCTTTTACCGGGAAGAACGACCAGGAAATGGTGCGGCCGCGCAGGTTGATCTCGTGCTGCAAGGTGGTCTGGCCGGAGGCAATGCAGTTCTTGATAATCTCCTGCATATCGAGCGGGAGAATGGCTAGATCGCCCTCGCTGCCGAGGGAGCGGGCCAGTTCGCGGGCGGCTTCGTTGAAATAAATCAGGTTCGCCGACGAGGTGAACGACATGATGGGAAACGGGCAAAACTTCGGCAGCGTGGTCAGCTTGCGATTCTCCGTTTCCAGCGCGCGCGCCTCCGAGACGTCCTGCACGATCAGCATCAGCCCGGTCTGACTTCCATCGCTCTCAAAGTCGGGAAAACTGCGCACTTCCACGAGACGTTTGCGTCCGCTGGTGGCCACGATTTCGGCGTCCGCAATGCGCGGGACCGGCTCGGTCGGGGTAAAAAATTCGAGTCGCAGTCGATTCAGCGAGTCGGGCGTGAAAAACGAGTGATAGGTGTAACCCGCGAGATCGTCCGGGCGATCCATTTCGAGCAGTCGGCACATTTCGTGGTTGATCGTCGTCGTGTAACCGCCGGGACCGAGTTTCCAGACGCCGACGGGGATTTCGGCGATGATTTGGTTGCGCTGCTGCGCTTCCACATCGGGATTCACCGCCTGAGAAAACGACGTCGGCTGGCCTGTGTCCACCACGATGCAAGTCGCAAAAAGCACGATCAGCAGCACGACGAGCAGCAGGCCGAAGAGAAAAATGTCGCCGTCCGCGCTGCCGAAAGAACCTTTCAACAGCCAGCCGATGAACGCGCTCAGAATGCCGACGGCCAGGCAGCCGATGACAATGGGAATTTTTCTACCGCCGCGCAGTTTGCTCGTTCCAAAAAGCGGGAAGGCGAGTCCGAGAAACAGGCAAAAGCTGGCAAATGCCGGGAAAAGGTAGGGAAAAGAGGTCGGAGCCGCCAGAAGCCACATGCGTTTTGGTGTTTGGGAAAGCTGTTTATGGGCAAGAACCAGCGGCAGGTCAAATTTGTTTTCTCTGCGGGAAGTTTCCGACTCAAAATGTGCCGATGAAAAAAGTGGCAATCATCGGTGCCGGGCTCGCCGGCTTGAGCGCGGCGCAGCGGCTGCAAGCGAGCGGCTGCGAGGTGGTCGTGCTGGAGAAATCGCGCAGCCTCGGAGGACGCTGCGCCTCGCGTCTCTGGGAGGGAAATGTGGTCGATCACGGCGCGCAATATTTTACCATGCGAGTTCCATCGTTCTCAGAGGAAATGCATCGGCTCTGCGGCGACTCCATTCAAAGAATCGAAGCCCCGATAACGCTGGAACTCGGCTCCGTTTTGCCGGAACGCAGCCCGCGCTATTATCATGTGAAGGGGAATAATCACCTCGGACGCGCCCTCGGCGAGGGGCTCACCATTCGCAAGGAAACGACCGTCGAAGTCCTCGAAGCGGCGGGTGGAAAATGGCTCGTCGCCGGGGACGTTTACGATGCCGTGCTCGTCACCGCCCCGTGGCCGCAAGCGGCAAAATTACTCGGGACTTCCATTCCAATGGACACGTTTGCCCCGTGCCTAACCGCCCTTTTTTCCTACGCCATGCCGTGGACGGGCCGAAGCCCGGAAATCTACGCGCACTCGTGGGCGGGCGACGACCTCGCCTGGTCCGCCTGCGAAAACCACAAGTCGGGTCGCATTCAACCGGGGCAGGTCGTCTTCGTCGCTCAGGCGGGGCGCAGTTTCAGTGAAATCTGGCTGGAGGCCGATCCCGCCGAATGGGCCGCGACTCTGCGCAATGCCTTGGAACTCCGCTGGGGCCTCGATCCGGCGGCGTTTTCGGGGCAATTCACTCATCGCTGGCGATATGCGCGCTCCCTCGGGAAAATCGCCCAACCCGACTTGCCGCGTGGACTTTACGTGAGTGGCGACGCGTTTTCCGACTCAAGGGTGGAATCCGCCTGGCTGGCCGGAGCCAAGGTCGCTGATCGGATGCTCGCCTAACGGGAGCGTTCGCAAAGCCAGTCGAGGAGTTCGCCGGAGGTAGTAAATTCCCCCAGCTTGGCGCTCGATTTCTCATCGCGGAAGACCCTGGCAAGGGCGCCGACCAGCCGCAGATAATCTGCCGCCATCGAGGCGGGCACAGCCACGGCGATGATGTAGCGGACCTCGTTGCCCTGCACCTCCACCGGCGTGCGCAGACGGACAAAGGACATCTGGAGCTGGCTCACGAAATTGCCCCGCCCATGCGGCAGCATCAATCCCCCACCCACGCTGGTGCCGTTCTTTTTTTCGCGTTCCTCGACCGCCTCCGCAAAGGCCGTCCAGTCGAGCATCTGCGGGTCGTTCTTCAGCAACCCGACCGCTTTTTCCACCGCAGCGGCGGCGTCGGTCGCGTCCACATCGAGCGCGATATTCCGGGTGGTGAGAGCCTCTTCCAGGGTGATCATATTAATTTATACGTTGCTGCCGCTCCACTTCAGCTTCTGCCGCAGCACTTCGGAAAATGGCAGCTCGGGCAGCATGACCAGCGGGAGCGTGGCCACGGATTTGGTGATCGAGAGGCAGTCGCCCACCTCGACCGTAAACGCCTCATCGCCATCTACGCTCAGGCTTAGCCCCAAGTCGGGTTGCGTGGGTCTCACGGTGATCTGGCTGCGATTGGACACGACCACGGAGCGATTCGTGAGGACGTGCGGTGAAATGGGCGTGATCACAAACACGTCGCTCTGCGGCATGATGATCGGCCCGCCGGCGGCCAGCGAATAGGCGGTGGAGCCTGTGGGCGTGGCGACGATAAGGCCGTCGGCGTTATATTCGGTGAGGACTTCGGCGTCGATGGTCACGGAGACTTTCACCAGCTTGGACGAGACACCGCGACTGACGACGACATCGTTGAGGGCACGTTTGCAGAGGACTTCGACTCCGTTGCGCTCAACCGCCACGGCCAGCAAGGACCGGGGACTGATGACATACGTTTCCTCGACGAGGCTCTGGATGGCCCGGTCGTAGCCGCCCGCGCTCACGCAAGTGAGGAAACCGAGCGAGCCGAAATTGATCCCGAGCAGTGGCTTGAGGGTCGCCCCCATCGTCTTGCGCAGCGCCCGCAGAATGCTCCCGTCGCCGCCCAGCACCATGAAGATCTCGCTGCGTTCCATCAGCTCGGGGATATCCAAGCCGTCGTGCTGGTCGAGCAGGGCCGCAGTGTCTTTCTCCAGCAAATAGGGTAGCTTGTGCCGGGCAAACTCCGCCAGCACCGCCTCGACGAGCTGGCGCGCGCCGGGTTTCCCCACGTAAGCGGTCAGTCCAATCAGAGGGCAAGCCATGCGAGAAACTCCTGGTTGCCTGTCATGCCGGTGATCGGCGACGGGATGACGCCCCGCCATTGCAGCCGTCCGGCGCTCTCGACGAAGGTCTTGATGCGACTCACGGCCCGCTCGTGCAGCCGCGCATCGCGGACCACGCCGCCCGCGCCAATGTCATTCTTCTGCAACTCGAATTGCGGTTTGATGAGGGCGACGACCATGCCCGCAGGAGACAGCAAGTCCACGACGGCAGGCAAGATCAAAGTCAGCGAGATAAACGACACGTCGATGACGGCGAGCTGCATCTTCTCGGGGAAATCGGTCACCTCGGCCCGGCGCGCATTGTATTTCTCGTGGACGACGACACGCGGATCGGAGCGGATTTTCCAGTCGAGCTGGTCGTGACCCGAGTCGACGGCGTAGACCTTCGAGGCACCGCGCTGGAGCAGGCAATCGGTGAATCCGCCGGTGGACGCCCCCACATCGATGCAGACCCAGCCCGCCGGATTGATTTTAAAATGATCGAGCGCGCCCTCGAGTTTGAGTCCGCCGCGACCGACATATTTCTCGGCGGCCTGGACCTGGAGCGGACTGTCGCAGGCGATTTGCTCGCCGGGCTTGGAGAAAACGCGATCCCCGCTTCGCACCGCGCCCGCCATGATGGCCCGCTGGGCTTTTTCCCGCGAGGGGAAGAGCGCCCGCTCGACGAGGAGGAGGTCGAGCCGTTGCTTGGGGATTTTCATGCGGGCGCCAGTCTGACTAACCCCGCCAAAAGGGAAAACCAAATTCTCGGAGGGTCAATCGTCGTCGCGGACCATGATGACGATGATCAACTGGCCGTTTCCATAGAGCGGGCCGCGAATGAAGAGCGGGCTGCGCGGGCCGAGTTTGGCGACGGTCTGGACGAGTTCTTTTTTACCCTGATACAACTGCAACTCTACCCGGAAGTTGGAGTCGCTGGTGGGCTGGACGACGGAGCGGACGGAGAAGGTTTTCCCGGGAATGAGCCATTGCTCGGTGTCGTCGGAGATTTCGTGGGAGCTTTTCCCGAGAATCTCAAAGGAGTCGTAGCCGAAGACGTCGCCGAGGCGTTTCTGGTAGGGCACGAGGGCTTTCGGGAGGTCTTGAGGAGCGGTGCCGTTGCGTCCGAGGAGAACCGCGCCCCAGAGACGGAAGTCTCTGGCCTGGACCAGCGGACTGAGGAGCAGGAGGGCGAATAGGATGCAACTCCAATGGGACAGCCCGAATGGGGAGCGCACGCGTCTCGCCGGCAAGCCGACTGAGGGAAAAATGTCCGAGCTGGAGCTTGCCGTAGATCGAGCACCGGCAAGAAGGCCACGGCCACCGGGCGGGACGCCCGCTGGATGCACGCGAGACGCGTGCGCTCCCGGAGAATCGTCCTTGGGCGAGATGTTCGCCGTTGGGGACGTTTGCGAGTTGTCGTCAAATGGGATGTTACTGCGCATTTTCGGGGACGTAGTCGAGGCCGTCGAGCCAGACGACGGTCATGTCATCGGGTTGGGCGGCGTCGGTTTGGAAGGCGGTGGCGGAGATGTTCGGGTCGGCGCTGCGGGCGCTGATGACTTGTGCGATGTAGGCCGACTGACTGTGCGTTTCCGATTTCTTCGGGATGATGGCGACGAAGAGGACGAGTGCCGTGGCCAAGGACAGCCCGCCGAACCACGCGAGCCGGGGGAAGCTCCAGCCAGGACGGGCGGCGGGCTTTTTGTCGGCGGCCTTGAGTTTTTCCATGAGGCTGTGATTGAAGAAATCCGGGCTCTCCAAAGCGGGCGTGGGCAGGTGAACGCGGAAGAAGGTCTGAAAGAGTGCGGTGTCTTTCTTGGCGTCGAGGGTTTCGCCATGTTCGGCGAGTTCGCGCTCGAAGGCGGTCAGGTCATCGCCGGTGAGGCCATCATCGAGCCAGGCGGTGTAGCGTTCTTCAAAAGTTTTCATAGAGGTCCTTCAGTTGGCTCTGCATCTTTTTGCGGGCGTAAAAGAGGCGCGACATGACGGTGCCGATCTCGCAGCCGACGGCTTCGGCGATCTCGTGGTATTGCAGGCCCTCGATTTCTTTCATGACGAGGACGGCGCGGTGTTCGGCGGAAAGTTTCTCCATGGCCTGCTGGATGCGGACTCCGATTTCTTTCTGGCGGATGTTCTCATCGGGCGACGAGGTGCCGCCGGGAACGGTGCGGGCGCGAACGTCGATGCCCTGGAGTCCGGCCAGCGAGTCGTCGAACTCCGTCTCGACGCGGCCCTGTTTCTTGCGAATGGAGTCGATGGTGACGTTGCTAACGATCCGGTAAATCCAGGTGTAAAATGAGGAGTCGCCCCGGAAGCGATGGATGGATTTCCAGGCGCGCAGGAATGCATCCTGGGCGAGATCCCAGGCGTCTTGTTCGTTGCGGGTCATGTGGTAGGCCATGGCGTAAATGCGTTGTCGGTAGCGGGTGACGAGCTCGTTAAACGCAGATTGATCCCCGGCTTGGGAACGGCGCACCAGCTCGGGGTCATTGTTCGCCTCACTGGCGGCTGCGTCGGCTGAACCAGTCAACTCCGGTTTCGACGGGGCGGGTTCCGGTTTATTCACAGTGCGGGGAGAGAAAAAGAAAAAAGGAAGCGAAATGGGGCAGCGTGCCTCATGCCTCGTAGCGACGACGCCATTCGCGACGGATTTCGCCCATCTTGGAAATGATTCCGTCGCGCACCTGGAAGACGCGCTGGGCGAGAATCTGGCCGCGATGATCGTCGATCAGGGCGTGCTTTTGCAACTCCAGCAGCGCGTCGAGTGAGATCGTAATGGCGCGGAGGGCGCGCTTCAGGTAGGCGAGAGTCATGCCGATCTCGTCGAGGTCGTCGTCGTTCAGCGCGGCGGCGAGCTTGGCGCTGCCGATGGCGGAATGCGTGGCCATCTTGATGGCAACGGGGTGGTTTTGCAGCGCGGGGTTTTCGTCGAGCGCGATGCCAAGTTCGCCGCTCAGCTCGACGCAGGAGCGGTAAAGAGGGTCGCTCTCGAAGTTGCTGAAAGCCTCGGCATCGTTCTCAGACTCGGCTTCCTCTTCGCCGATGGTTTCCGCATCGAGAAAGAGTTCTGCCTCCTCGGTCCAGTCCTTGCCGTCCTCGTCCGTGAGATGGGTCCAGCCCATTTCCTTGGCGATGATCTGGTCGCGATTCGGGTCGTCGAGATACTTCTCGAGCAACTCCATGTAATGCTCGGTCTTGCGATCCTGATCCTGCATGAATCGCTCCCAATCATATTCATCCCAGATCTTTTCGGGGTCGTTGGGCTCGTCTGCGGGCATGGGAAAGTCTTATTTCAGATGGAGCGAAATGGCAAGATGACACTCCAACTCGGCTCAGGCCGGTTGCAAATCGCGTTCGTGCCGAAGTCGGAGTTGCCCGCAGGCGGCGTCGATGTCGTGCCCCTTTTCGCGTCGGATGGTGGCCTGGATTTTCCGAGCCTTCAGGATGTCGAGGAAAACGTCTTGCCGCTGCTCCGATGGGCGCACCCAAGGGAGGCCTTCGACGGTGTTATAGGGGATGAGATTCACCTTGGCGCTGAGACGTTTGGCGTGCTCGGCCAGGGCGTGCGCCTGGGCGTGGGTGTCGTTCAGCCGATCAATCAGGATGTATTCGAAGGTGATGAATTGTTTCTTTCTCGACTGCCAGTAGGCGCAGGCTTCGAGGAGTTCTTCGAGCGGGTATTTGCGGTTCACCGGCATAATCTGGGCGCGCACTTCGTCGGTCGCGCCGTGCAGGGAAATGGCGAGCCGGATTTGCAGCGGCAATTCGGCCAGAAGTCGAATCTGCGGGACGAGCCCACTCGTGGAAACGGTGATGTGCCGCGCGCCGAGTTCGATCCCCCAAGGGGCGTTGATGATTTCGAGGGCGCGAATGAGGTTGTCGAAGTTGGCGAGCGGTTCGCCCATGCCCATGAAGACAATGTTCTGAATGCGCTCCCCGCAGAGTTTCTCGGCTTGCAGGATCTGGTCCACGATCTCACTGGCATCCAAATGGCGGGTCCAGCCGTCGAGGCCGCTGGCGCAAAATTTGCAGCCGTAAGCGCAGCCAACCTGGCTGGAAACACAGAGTGTGCGGCGCGAGGACGTTTCGCCAAACTCGGCAGGCGTCGCTGGAATGAGGACGGACTCGATGAAGCGGCCGTCGTGCAGCCGGTAGAGGATTTTTTGTGTCGTGTCGTGCGAGCCAGTCTTGCGGGCGATGGGCAGTGCATCGTAGCGGAAGCTGGCGGCGAGTCGTTCGCGGAGGTTCACGGAAAGATTCAGCATGTCCGAGATGCTGGGAACACGCTTCGTATAGACCCAATCAAGGATTTGTTTGGCGCGAAAGGATGGTTCGCCGACGGAGGCCAGCCATTCCTGGAGCGTGCCCAAGGTCTGGGCTTTGAGATGAGGCAAAAGGGCGTTCATACGAAAAAGAGCGGAGTTAGAGCGAAATGAATATTCCTCAAAAAGACAACAGGCGCACCGACTTTCGCCGATGCGCCTGTTGAAAAGTTATCCGTAGGTTGGATTAGCGACGATCACGTCCGCCACCACCACCGCCGCTGCCGCCGCGATAGCCACCACCACCGCCACCGCCGCGGGATTCGTAGCCACCACCGCCGCCGCTGCCGCCGCTGCCGCCACGGTATCCACCGCCGCCGCCACTACCACCGCCGCTGCCGCCGCGGAATCCACCACCACCGCCGCCGCCGCCGAAGCTACGACCGCCGCCGCCAGCGCCGCCTTCAGTGCGGGGACGAGCTTCGTTTACGGTGAGGGCGCGTCCGTCGAGGGAGTAGCCGTTAAATTTTTCAGTTGCCGCTTCGGCTTCTGCGTCGGTTTCCATCGTGACGAAGGCAAAACCGCGGGATTTACCCGTGAACTTGTCCTGCATGAGGATGGCTTCCTTGACGTTGCCGGCTCCGGCAAACAGATCTTGCAGATCGACTTCGGTGGTATTGAAGGAAAGATTTCCTACAAAGAGTTTAGTACCCATATTCTTAATTTCTATTTACATGCAAACGCTCTGCTTCTTTCGTTCCCGACTATCGGGTTTCAAACCGTTCCTGGCTGAACCAGCGGACGTATTTACCAACTGCACTATCGCTTGACTGAACTCATCTATTCGTTCACCGAACAGTTAATTCAAGCTCTTTTTCACATCCGCCGCTTTTTGTTTGGAAAAACGACTTGACCATACCCGCGACCTACCCGATTAATCCTGCCCTTTCAAATCTTACCCACACGACTTTATGCCTAGAACTTGCAGCATCACAGGAGCCACCAGCGCACGCGGAAGCATCATTCACCGTCGCGGTATGGCCAAGAAAAAAGGCGGCGTCGGTCGTCACGTTACTAAAAACGTCGCCCGCACCTTTTACCCCAATCTTCAAAACAAGCGCGTCTGGGTTCCCGAGCTGAATAAATTCGTGCCTGTCCGCGTTTCGGCTCGTGGCTTGAAGACCATCACCAAGAACGGCGCCTTTGCCACTTTGAAAAAAGCCGGCCTGATTTAACTCCGCCTCGATTCCATTTTCTGGCGGCAACAGCGTGTAAGCGCAGTTGCCGCCTTTTTCTTTTCATTTAACTTCCATCCCACTCATGTCCGAAAAAATCATCCCTGTCACCATTCTCACCGGCTTCCTCGGCGCAGGCAAAACCACCCTGCTCAACTACATTCTGAAGGGCCAGAACGACTACAAATTTGCCATCATCGTCAACGAGATCGGCAAGATCGGCATCGATGGTCAGCTCGTGGAAAACCAAAAAGACGAGCTCCTCGAAATGAGCAACGGCTGCGTCTGCTGCACCGTCCGCAAAGACCTCGTTAAAGGCATCCAGAAGCTCCTCAAAAAAGGCGGGTTCGATTACATTCTCATCGAGACGACCGGCATCGCGGACCCGGGTCCGGTCGCGCAAACATTCACGAACATCCCCGCGTTGCAAAAATTTGTCCGCCTCGACTCGATCATCACCGTTGTGGACGCCGAGCAGATTTTCACTCAGATGAAAAACGAGGCCACGGCCCGCGAGCAAATCATCATGGCGGATTATCTTCTCCTCAACAAAGTCGATCTCGTCGATGAAGCCCAACTCGCCAAGGTTGAGGCCGAGTTTACCAAGCTCAATCCCGAGGCGCGCATCTTCCGCACCGACCATTCGCAGGTGAATCTCAAGGAACTCCTCGACATGCACGTCTTCGATCTCGACCAAAAACTGGCGATCGATCCGAAGTTTCAGGACGAACTTGAGACGCGCCACCATCACGACATCCATTCGCATTCGTTCGCCTTCGACCAGCCCTTCAACGTCGATCGGCTCCAGCAATGGATCGAAGACCTCTCCAAAACCGAGAAAGTTTATCGCTCCAAAGGCTTCCTCAGCCTCGCCGGGCATCCGAGGCGCGCTATTTTTCACGGGGTGAACAACCGCTTCAGCATCTTCTGGGACCGCCTCTGGGAAGCCAGCGAGAAACGCCAAAGCCAGCTCGTTTTCATCGGCCGTGATTTGGATGAAACTCGGATCAAAACCGGACTCGAAAAGTGCTTGGGATAAATTACGCGTTTCCTCTTGCGCCAGTGTGCGCCACAGTCCGTTTCATGAGATTTCTGAGTATTTTCTGCCTCCTCCTTCGGATTTGCAGCGCCCAAAGCTACGACTGGACCGGCGATGCTCTTCCCGGCGTTAAAATCAATACCGTTGCTTACAAGGGATGGATTCCAGCAAGCTCGGCGCCTCTCCACGGCACTTTGATTCTTATTCCGGGACGACACGGCGATGGTCGAGGGATGGCGACAGATCCCCGCTGGCAGGCTTTGGGAACGGCGACGGGTTTCGCCATTATTGGCTGCCAGTTTGCCAACGGCGAGCCGTTCCCCTACCAGAGCGATATCGGTGGAGAAGTCTCGCGCGCCATCAATATCGCCGTCCAACGCCTCGCCACCGACAGCCAGCATCCCGAGCTGGCGAATGGTCCCCTCGCCTTCTGGGGCACGTCGGCTGGGTCGAATGTTTCCGCGAATTATTGCGCCAAGTTTCCTGAGCGCGTGGCCGCTTTTGCGAGTTCCAAAGGCACTTTCGGCCCTGGTGGCAATCTTTCCGCTGCCACTCGCGAGATTCCGATGTTTTTCGCCTTGGGAGCCGGGGATAAATCGGAATGGACCACTCCCTCGCGTGCTAATATCGAAGCCGGCACCAAACTCCACGCTCCCTGGGCTCTCGCCTTTCACCAGAAGGAAGGGCATGAAGTCGGAAAAAGTCTGGACGTCGCCATTCCCTTTCTTCAAGCCGCCATCGAACAACGCCTGAATCCGCCCGCCGCAGCCTCTGTTTCTACCGCAGCCCAGCCTGTGTTTAAATCGCAACTCCCCAGTTTTTCCAAGCCAGCCGCAGCCCCTGCGTCAGCCACACAGAAGATCAAACTCTTCAAAATCAATCCACAAAACGGCTGGCTGGGCAACTTGGAGACGATGGATATTGCGCTCGCCAAAGATTTCAAGGGCAGCCGAGCCAGTGCTTTTTGGCTGCCAGATGAGGCCACCGCTCACGCCTGGCAGCAATATCTCCAGAGCGGCAAATAGTTTTATCTCGGAATGGTGGAAATGTTCGCTGCCTTGGCCTTGCCGTTCACCCAGGCTTTCACGTCGCGTTCCATGATGTCGAGGGGGACAGCTCCCATTTTCATGAGGAGATCGTGGTATTCCCGGAGGTCAAATTGGGGTCCCAGTGCCAGTGCGGCTTCGTCGCGGAGTTGGGTGATTTTTAGCTGGCCAATTTTGTAGGCGAGCGCCTGGCCGGGCATGGAAAGGTAGCGATCGACTTCGTTGGTGATGTCGAGTTCGCTGCGCGGGGTGTTGGCTTTGAAGTAGTCGATGGCTTTCTGGCGGTCCCACCCGAGGGCGTGCAGGCCGGTGTCGGTGACGAGCCGGACGGCGCGCCACATTTCGTAGCTGAGCTGCCCCATTTTATCATAGGGACTTTGATACAAATCCAAGTCGTATCCGAGCGTTTCGGCGTAGAGTCCCCAGCCTTCGACGAACGCCGTGTAACCGCCATAACGCCGGAAATTTGGCAGATCGGTCTGCTCCATGGCGAGTGAGATTTGAATGTGGTGGCCGGGGACGGCTTCGTGGAGGGTGAGCGGGATCATTTCCCAAGTGGCGCGGGTCTCGGGTTTGTAGAGGTTGACGAAGAATGTGCCCGCGCGGCTGCCGTCGGCGCTGCCCTCTCGATAATAGGCGGCGGTGGTGTCGGGCGCGGCAATGTCGGGGATGGGCTCGACTCCGTAAGGCAGGCGCGGGAGGGTGTGGAAGAGCTTGGGCAGCAGCGGGTCGATGCGTTTGGCGGTGGCGCGGTAGCGTTGGAGGAGTTCGTCGCCGGACTTGCAGAAGAATTGCGGGTCGGTGCGGAGGAATTTAAAGAATTCGTCGAGCGTGCCCTGGAAGCCGGCCTCGGTTTTCACTTTTTCCATTTCCGCGCGAATGCGGGCAACTTCGCCCAAGCCGAGTTCGTGGATTTTCTCAGGCGCCAAATCGGTGGTGGTCTCGCGGCGGACGAGGAAGGCGTAGATTTCCTTGCCGTTCTTGAGGTTGGCGAAGCCGGTTTTCTCCGGGCAGGCGGGAAGATATTCGTCCTGATAGAATTTTTTGAATTTCTTGAAGGCTGGAATCACCGACGCGCTGATCGCGTCCTCGGCGGCCCCGGCGAGCCGGGCTCGGTCGATGGGGGCGATGGCGTCGGGAAATTTGCGGAACGGCTGGTAAAACGGGCTGTCCTTGGGCGAGTCGGTGATCTGTTTGTCGATCTGCGGTCCGACCCGTTTCATGAGGATTTTAGGGAACAAAATGTTGCGTTGCATGCCGTCGCGCAGGAGGGCGGTGACCTGGGCGGCGTGCTCCGGGAAGGCCTGGAGCCGGGCAATCCAGGCTTCGTAGTCAGCGACGGTGGCGAAGGTCAGCGCGTCGGCGAGTTCGTTGTCGGTCTGGAGTCCGCCGCGCGGAGTGATCTGGAGGCATTGCAAACCGAGGAGAGATTCCTCGATGGCGAGGGACATTTCCTTATCGAAGAGGTCGAAGTTCAGCTTCTCGTTGGGCGGAAGTTTCTCGCGGTCGATGTCGGTGAGTTTTTTGAGGTAACTTTGATACTTCTCACGCCGGGCGTCGAAGTCGGCGAGGGCGAGTTTGTCCCATTCGGAAGCGTGGCGGCGGTCGCCGAGATAGGAGGCTTCGACGGGCGATTGCTCCATGCGAAAAGCCCAGGCTTCGTCGAAGAGCGCGTGCAAACTGTCGGTCGGAGTTGCATTCGATTGTGCGGAAACGGGCAGCAGCCAGCAGCCGGTGAGAAGCGCGAAACGGAGAAGAAAACGAGCGTTGAACACAGCGGAATGCTGGCCAGTTCAGAAAAAAGCGCAACTTTTCTAATGTAAAACTTGACACCGATACGGGAAATCCCCTACAAGCCCTGTCGCATGACCAAAGGGGACTCGCAGGGCACACTCGGTAATCACTATGGGCGCAGCCGGAATAACTGGCTCTCCACTCGACGAAAGATGTCTCCCAAGTGGTCGCGACCGGCTTTGAGTGCATTTAGTCTGGCCGTTTTTGCGGCCTTGCATCCGACTTTTTCCCAAGCCGCCGAGGAAGCCTGGCCAGAAACCACGCCGATGCCCACCGCGCGTCCAATCGAGGCTGCCGCACCGCTCGCGCCAGATGCCATCAACAATGCAGCCGCAGCCATCGACGTCGAGGAGCCGCCCGCGCCCGGCGAAGGTCCAGCAGCCACGAGTGAGATCGACACCATTGCCATCGGCAGCGGAGGCGCCCCGAATTTTTGGAAGCCGGAGATTCATGCGGGTGTGACGGCGAGCGTGGTCTTCGATGACAATATTTTCATCACCCACGAGAATGAGGTCTCGGATACGATTTTTGTGACTTCCGCCCGGATGACGCTGGCCTTTGGCAATGTGGAATCCTGGGCGTCGCGCTTCATCGACACCACAGCCCGCGCACTGGATGCAGAGGATGAGGGAACGGAAAATCTGATCGCGCTGACCTATGCGCCGACAGCCAGTTTCTTTGCGGACAATAATACCCTGAATTCCGTTGATCACGATGTGGCTGGCACGGTGCGCTGGACTTTCAATAAACTCAGAGTCGCCTTCGACGGCCGGTTTCAGACTCTGTCCGATCCCGATGAGGATTTGGGCCGCCGCGCGGATCGTCAGGTCACCAACCTTCATCTGACTGGCATCTATGATTGGAGCGAAAAAACGCGCGTCCAGTTGGAAGGCACCTGGGTCAACCGCGATTACAACGTGGGCAACGACTCCTCGCAGGCGGAGGCGAACGGTTATTTCCTCTTCGACGTGACACCGAAAACTACGATTGGCTTTGGCTTTGGTGCGGGCGAGCTGGAGCAGGATCAAAATCCGAACCAGACATACGAACGAGCCGTGGCCAGATTCCGCTATAACTCCTATTCCAAGCTGACGCTCAGTCTGGTGGGTGGTGTGGAGTTGCGGCAAACTGACGGCGGTGACGACGTCTCCACCGGGGTGTTTCAAGTGGACATTGGTTATACTCCGACGGACAGCACCGGATTTTTTCTGACAGCGTCGCGGCGCATCGAACCTTCTGCCAATGTCCTCACACAAGGTATCGAGCGGACTACGTTTGGGTTGATTTACAATCAGAGATTGCTGCAGAAACTCAGTCTGAGCACGAACTTGGAATACACGCTGGCCGATTATACGACCTCCGGTGCGGTTGCCAACGAAAGCCGCAGCGACGATCTCTGGAGATTTTCAATGACTCTCACCTTTGAGGTGACTCAGAACGGATTCGTCCGCCTCGGCTACGCCTATCGGGAAAATGATTCTTCTCGTGAGGTAGTTAGCTATAAGTCAAATCAAGTAATCTTGTCTGCCACAGTCCTTTTCTAAGGGGCAATGATTGTGTTCAATAAACACCAACCTGTAATCTCCTTCGATTTGACTGCTTTTTTTTTACCAGTCATTAACGGTGTGTGAGCCTTCTTTGGAGTTATTTTAGAGAATGATTACCGTCATTGACGGATTGGTCTAAATATTGCTGAGTGGTAGCGCTTGCAGCTACCTGCTCTTCTGAGAGTTTCCCCCCGGAAATAAGATTGCCGACAAACTTATATTCCATACCCATCGCTTATGCATCGTCCACTACCCAAACTTTTTAGCCGCCTCGTGGTGCTTGGCGCGTCACTCCTCATATTTCTGAGTCAGGCAGACGCCCAGACTGCGAAGAGTTCCACATCCGACTCCAAGTCCCCCGGGCTTTCCACGCCGCTCTCGCCGGAAGACATCATCCAAGTCGATGTTTTTCAAGAAGCCGATCTGCAAACCAAGGCCCGCATTTCTCAAGCTGGCACGATCACGTTTCCCTTGATCGGTGAGGTGAAGATCGCCGGGATGAGCCCCGAAAATGCGGCTCTACTGATTCGCAACCAACTAGCCAAGGATTACATCGTCAATCCACAGGTTACCGTCACCGTCACCGAATACGCCAAGCGCCGTTTCACCGTTCTAGGACAGGTGCAGAAGCCCGGCGCCTACGAAATGCCCGACCGCGACCAAGTGAGCCTGCTGCAAGCCATCGGCACAGCGGGTGGTTATACGCGCATCGCAGACGCAGGCGACATCCGGGTGAAGCGCACCATCGACGGCAAGGACACCATTTATAAATTGAACGCCAAAAACATCGCCAGCGGCAAGGATCCCAATGGATTCATCATTCAGAGCGGCGACATCATCACAGTGGGGGAAAGTGTATTTTAATTATGAGATCTGACGATTCCAACAACTTCGAAGATAGCAACGACGATTCTTCAGCCATCGACCTCTCGGGTCTGCTCCACACCCTGCGCCGCAAGTGGTGGATGATCTTGGGCAGCGTGCTCATCACTGTCGGCTTGGGCTGTCTTTACATCATTCGCACCCCCAAGACTTACGAGTCGGCGACCATAGTCCAGATCGAGCAATCCTCCACCAAGGTGATGAACAACATCCAGGATCTCAATGCGGAGGATTTGAAAACACAGGAAGTCCTCAAAACAATCGAGCAAAACTTGGTGGGCACCCAAGTTTTAATCAATCTGATCGACCGCTTGAAGCTGACTCCCGAGCAAATCGGGATGAAACCCCAGGCTGATGAACCTATCTCGCAACCCGAGTTTCTTGGAGCCCTCCAGAACGCTGTCAATGCAAAGCTGGTCCGAGGAACGCGGCTCATTACTGTCACAGCTCAAAACACCGACCCGCTGCTCGCCCAAAAGATGGCCGACGCACTGGTCGCCGAGTATATCCGGACGGACGCCGCGCAAAAGCTCGGTGTAGCTGGCGAGGCCAACAGCTTTTTGCTCGAGGAATCCGGACGCCTCAAGCAAGCTCTAACCGAGGCGGAGGAAGCCGCGCAAAATTTCAAAGACAGCCACCCCGGCGTGGCTTTGGACGACAGCCAAACCTTTATTGACTCGAAACTTCTCGCGCTCACACAAAGGGTCAACGACACACGCTCCCAGCGCATTGACTTAGAGTCTGATGCCACTCAGATCAAAAAGTTTAAGGACACCATGTCCGGCGAGGATCTCTATTATGCCTTGCTCGGTGTGAAAAGCATCAAGAACTCGCCCGCCGTCTTGCAGCTTCAACAGGCCATCGCCGAGGAAGAAGCCACCTTCGCCACCGTCAAACAGCGTTATTTGCCCAAGCATCCGAAGTATCTGGAAGGCCAGGGCCGCCTGGAAAAACTTCGCAGTTCCTTAAACCAAGCCATTTTGCAGGCGACTGACGCTCAAGCCACCGCCGTGGAGTCCGCCAGAGAATCGGAAAAAGCCTCGCTCCAGATCATGGAAGAGCAGAACAAAGTGAAGCTGGCCAACGACCGGCTCATGATTCCCTACAACAGCCTGTATCGGGAAGTCATGCGCAACCAAAACCTCTACGACGCAGTCCAGCAGCGGCTCAAGGAAACCGCCCTCACCACCGGTATGGACGATAATAAATTGCGCATCGTCACGCCGGCCTCCCTGCCCTACCAGCCAGTCAAACCAAAGTCCGCCCTGGTTATCGCCGGTGCCATCTTCGGAGGATTCCTCCTCGGCTTGTGCTTCTGCTTCGCCTTCTCCTTGGCTGACACCTCGCTGAAAACTCTTGATCAAGCGGAGACGGCGCTCGGCATCAATGCCGTGGGAGCCATTCCGCTCGGCAGCAAAGCTGAGGCAGAAAAACGAGGGCTCTCGGTGACGCTAACTCCCAACAGCGCGTTGGCAGAAGCGTTCCGAACCTTGCGAACTGCGATTAGCTTGCTGGGGTCGGAAAAGGATCTACGCAGCTTTCTTTTCACCAGCGGCGTGCCCGGCGAGGGAAAAAGTTTTTGTTCGGTAAACTATGCCATTTCTCTCGCTCAACTGGGTCGGAAAACCCTCCTTGTCGATGCCGATTTGCGACTGCCCGTTATCGAACCGCTCTTCTTTGAGGAAGCCAAGGAAAAAGGTTTGTCCGGCCTCCTCGAAGGCATCTACAAGCTGGAAGACTGCACTTATGCCACCAACATCCCCAACCTCTATGTTCTGCCCTCCGGGAAACGCGCCCAAAACCCGGCCGAGTTGCTGGCTAACAGCAGCGTCCCCGCTCTAGTCAAAAAAATCCTCGGGCAGTTTGATCGCGTGGTTTTTGACAGTGCTCCTGTGCATGCCGTAAGCGACACCCTTCTCATAGCCCAGCACGTCAACGTAGTCTGTCTCGTGGTCCATTCGGGTAAGACTCCGCTCAAAGTCGTGCAGCGCGCCATTCAGAAACTGTCTGATGCCAACGCTCGTCCGGCGGGATTCATCCTTAACCGCCTGCCTCAAAACAGCGGTGGCTACTACTATCATTATTCTGGCGGCACCTATGGCGACAAAGTCTATGGCGGCCCCGATGCCTACGCCTCCACTCCGACGGCTCGTCCAGAAACACCACGAAAGAAATCATCTGTAAAAAATACTCCGGCCCCCGCTGAGACTGCTCCCGTTGTCCCGGTTCCAGCACCCGTAGTCGATAACCCGGTGGCAGTCCATGCGGCCCCTGAAGAAATTCCATCCTCTGTTGAATCCTCCACACCGGAATCCGCATTTGTCGCCATCGAAGACTCGGAAGCTAATAACGCAAAGCCAGTTTCATCCAGTTCGCAGGAAACCTGAGCAGTTTTAGTTGTCACATCTACATACAATGAAAACTGCCCTTATTACCGGTATCACAGGCCAGGATGGTTCCTACCTCGCCGAGCAACTACTAGCCAAAGGCTACGAAGTTCACGGCATGATTCGTCGTTCCAGCAGCTTCAATACGGGCCGCATCGACCATCTCTATCGCGATCCAGAAATCATGGATCAGAAACTTTTTCTGCACCACGGCGACCTGACCGACTCCAGTAACCTCAACCGACTCCTGGAAAAAATCGGCCCCGATGAAATCTACAATCTTGGCGCACAAAGCCACGTTAAAGTCTCCTTCGATGTCCCTGAATACACTGGCGAAGTGGACGGCATGGGCACCTTGCGCTTTCTCGATGCCATCAAAGAAGTCGGCCTGAAAGACAAAGTTCGCTTTTATCAGGCGTCCACGAGTGAGCTTTACGGCTTGGTCCAGGAAGTTCCGCAGACGGAAAAAACTCCCTTCTACCCACGTTCTCCTTACGCTGTCGCCAAACTTTACGGCTACTGGATCATCGTTAATTACCGCGAAGCCTACGGCATCCACGCGTCCAACGGGATCCTCTTTAACCACGAGTCCCCGAGACGCGGAGAAACCTTCGTCACCCGCAAAATCACCCGCGCCGCTGGCCGGATTAAGGAAGGTTTGGAAGATTGCCTTGTTATGGGCAATATCGACTCCAAACGCGACTGGGGTTTTGCCCCCGAATACACGGACGCCATGTGGCGCATCCTCCAGCAGGAATCGCCAGACGACTATGTCTGCGCCACCAACGAAACCCATACCGTCCGCGAATTTATCGACCTCACTTTCAAACACCTCGGCATGGAACTTGAATTCAAAGGCTCCGGAGTGGAGGAAGTTGGCGTTGAGAAAGCCACTGGCAAAATCCGCCTCAAGATCGATCCCCGCTACTTCCGTCCAACTGAGGTGGAGTTGCTGATTGGCGATTACTCAAAATCCTACAAAGCCTTTGGCTGGGAGCCAACCACGAGGTTTGCCAAACTGGTGGAAATCATGGCCGACGCCGATTGGAAACTGGCTCAGCATGAGAAAGCCAGCAGACTGCCCTAACTCCACCACCGGGGCTGAGAGGAAGCGGGGACACATCACTATTTTTCCAAAATAAATGTTCACACTTCAGAGCCCCGGCGGCAGTGATTTATCCAAACTGATCCATCGTATCCGCCATCTGACCGCCCGTCATGGTGCGGGCTCCCTGGAGCAAATCTTGGTGGCGGTTTTGAACTTTGGCATTGTCATTGTCACCGGTCGTCTGCTCGCTCCTTCCTCGTTCGCGATTTTCGTCGTTATCATGTCCTCCCTAAGCTTGGCGTTTGGGTTGGTCAGCGCTGTCGTGAGCGCGCCGGTTTTGGTTCTTTACCGTAAACGCTATCACTCCGCCAAACGAAGTTACCTTGGCAAACTGGAACTCTTGAATGTGGGCGTGAGCGTGGCCGTGGGACTGGTTTGCTTGGCCATAGCATTTTGGGTGGAGCGACGTATTTCCAGCAGCGATCTGGTTTACTCCCTGCTCATGCTGACGGCTTGGTCCTCCTATGAATTGCGCCGGAAGATTGCCTACGCTTTGGGCGAGGCACCGGTATTGCTTCTTTGTTCCGCCCTTGTCCTGCTGTCAGCTGTGATCTCGCTGGGTGTCACAGTGTTTCTCGGCGTCGCTTCGGAAGGTGCAGTGCTTCTCTGTCTGGCACTCTCCTACCTTCTGGGAATTCTCTTTTTTAAATTGCTGACCCCGCGTTCCGATACGACATCCAAAGTTCCCTTCCAAGTTTTGCTGCGTGATCACTGGCGTTTCTCCCACTCCCTTTTCAGTGGGCTGCTGCTCTACTGGGTAGCTTCGCAGGGATATTTTCTGGTTGCTGCCCGGCTCTTGCCCGACGCAACGTTGGGTGGGGTGAGGACCGCTCAGAATATGGCGGGGCTGATAACCACAGCCTTGTTGATGTTTGAAAACCAAGCCACTCCCATGGCGGCAACGCTGGCCCACGAGGGCGGCGACGAAGCCGTGCGGTCTTGGGTTCGCCAGCTTTTCGACAAAGGAACCTGG
This sequence comes from Chthoniobacterales bacterium, assembly GCA_039930045.1. Classification (NCBI taxonomy): domain Bacteria; kingdom Pseudomonadati; phylum Verrucomicrobiota; class Spartobacteria; order Chthoniobacterales; species Chthoniobacterales bacterium. The sequence goes on from JBDSQB010000012.1 coordinate 26,373, forward strand.
CCTTTTCTGGCATTCGTCATCCTCGCTTCGTTGGGAGCATTTGGCCTGCACCACTTTCTCTATCTCAAAACCTATTCCCAGTTTTCCTGGCTCGCCTTTATTTTTGCCTTTCACCAGTTTCTGCTCGGCCTGAACCGGCCATATGCCGTGGGCTTGAAAGCCATCGAAAAAACGACTCCCATTTTTTGGGGACATTGTGCCGGTGCCGCGCTCATGGTGCTGGGCAGTTGGATTTTGATCACATATCTAGGGGCCCTCGGAGTGGCGATTGGCTTTGTGCTGTCCGCCTCCGCCCTGCTGCTGGTCCTGCATCTTAACTTTTGGAGGCTGACTCAATGAACCGCCCGTTGCGCATTACTATCGTCAACGCCTACTCCGTGCAAAACCGGGGCGATGCCGCCATCGTTTATGCGATGGTGCGTTTTGTCCGCAACTTGGCTCCAAACTGCCAGATCAGCATTCTCTCCTCGTTTGCGGAGGAAAATCGAGAATACTATCAAGCCTGCGGAGCAGAGTCACTGCCTGCCATTTTCGATATCGGAGGCAAGGGATCGCCCATCAAGAAATACTTGCGCTTCATGGGAGTTGCATTGCAATCGCTCCTGCAACCGCAGGGGAAAAAATTTGCACCAATCCGAGAGGCAGACTGGATCCTTGCAGCGGGCGGAGGCTACCTTTATTCGTCGCGCCGTGGGCCACTGGGTCTGGGCTTGCTGGGGAATTGCTTTCACATCTGGCTAGGCACTCGGTTTAAGAAACTCACCGTTTTATTTCCCCAGAGCGTGGGACCGCTTTTGCATGGGGCCGACCGGTGGCTGTGCAGGATCGCTTTGCGACGGCTAGCGCTGGTCTGTTGCCGGGAACGAGTCAGCTTGGAGCAGGCTTTGGAAATGAAAATCGGGAATGCCCGGCTCGTTCCGGACATCGCATTCCTGCTGGCGGATCACCAAGTGAGGAAGGCAACCTCGTTTTCCCCGAAAAAAATCGGTATTTCTGTGCTGGACTGGCGCTTCGCAAACCGGGCTGCTGATGAAGAAGCCATTGAATATTATCTCGAGAAAATCAAGCAAGTGGTCTGCGATTTTCATGCGGCAGACCCCGATGTGCAGGTCGAGATTTTTCCCCAAGTCACAGTTGGCAAAGGCTTGGGCGACCAATCTGTGTCGGCACGGCTCTGCGAGTTGATTGGCGCACCTTGGGCTCGTGTGACCAATCTGGATGACTGCGCCTACCCGGAAGCCATTATGGCCGAATATGCGCGCATGGACGTTTTCATTGGAAGCAGAATGCACTCGGCCATTCTGGCGATGTGCGCCGGCACCCCCACCGTTGCATTGGCCTATCAACCGAAAACACAGGGCACTTTCGAGGCGATTGGTCTGGGGCAGTTTAGTCTCGACATCACAGATTTTACCACACAGAGCCTCGCGGACGCGGTCAAATCAGCCGCCGGGCAAGGCGAGGAAATCCGAGGTGCCGTCCAAGCCGCCCAGCTGGAGATCAGTGAGAAACTGCGCGCACTCTTTCAAGAAAAAGTGATCGCATGATAGCACGCAGCCTTCTCATCATAACGGTTCTGGCCCTCGCGTCATTTGGACTGGCTCTCGCCTCGGTGTTTCAGTTGGGCGACCCTGCGTTTGAGGCAGTTCTGGCCATTTTCTTCTTCATTATCGCAGCTGTCATCTCAGTCTTCAGCTTGGAAACACGCCGAAATCGCGGCGATTTGTTTCACCCCTGCTATATCTTGCTGGGAGCGTCGTTTTTCCACTTTGTTGGGCCATCGATTTACAATTATCGCCAGGATTTTTATCCCACGCAGACCCTTGGCCCGTATTTGCTGGCTCACTTCGTGGTCATGCTGGGGTTGTTTTGTATTCTGGCCGGTTTTTTTCTCACACCCGTTCCCAAACGCTGGTCGGTCATTAGTTCAAACCGTTTCAAGTCGCCTGCTACTCGCCTTGTCTCCATGGTCGGTGTCGTTGCACTGCTCGCGGCGAGTCTGGGAGCCTCCCTGTATCTCATCAAGCAAGAAGGAGGGCTTGGTAATTACATGAGTCGTTTGGGGCTTCGGATGGAACTCTTCGAAGGTCAGGGTTTCTTGCTTTCCGTCACCTTGATCTCGATCAGCGCCGCGATTCTGTCCTATGTCCAGCTTTGCATCACTCCGACGCTCGTAATCCGGGTCTTGTTTGCCATCTCGCTGGTGGCGTCGGGATTTACGGCCATCCTCTCTGGAAGCCGGGCTAATCTGGTGGTCTTGATCTTGATTTTGCTGATCATCCGGCACCGGGTCGTCAAGCCCATCAAACTGCTGACAGGTGGCATCATCTTCGTCCTCCTCATCGTGGTGGTTTTCGGTTACATCGCATTGATTCGCCAAAAGACCGTCCAGTCTGATCTGGAGGACTCCGAGGGTGCGCGGGGAAAATTGTCCTTTGTCTATAACACCCTTTTTGGCAAAGGCACATTTGTGGAGTTGAACAGCGTGGCTAGAACTCTCGAAGGTGTGCCGGATGATCTGCCCTACCAGATGGGTGCCAGCTATCTCTCGGTGTTAACATTTCCTATTCCGAGGGCCATTCTTCCAGGAAAACTGGCCGGCACGAGCGAACTCTACACGCGCGTGTTGCGACCGGAAATTTGGGCGGCGGGTCGGGGTGACCGGGTGACTTTTTTTGGTGAGACAATCATTAACTTTGGGATTCTCGGGGTGGTCTTTGGCAGCACCCTTTTGGGGGCTCTCGCCCGGCAGGTATATGTCAGGTGCAACCGGCAGATCGACAATCCTTACCATTCGGCCTTTTACGCTTATTTCGTTCTCTGGTTGATGATCGTGATCCGAGGCGATACCGCCATCGCCACGTGGTCTGTCCTCCGCATCTCGCTTCCGGCACTTCTCCTTTACCAGATCATCGTCCGCCTCTCCGGGCGAAGCACTGGGGGCCAGGGCAAACTCAGGGAAACACAAACTGCACGGACATGAAAAGCGTGCTTTTTGTCGCATCTTTTCCACCTCCATTCACAGGGGAGGCGGTCTGCACCCGGCTTTATTATGCCCTGGCTGGGCGGCAATCCAAGGTGGATGCCGTGAATATCTCGCACGGTTCCGGGGTGCCACGCAAGACGGGCAGCTTTGCATGGAGCCGCTTTCGACAAATCTTTGGGAGTCATAGCGAGGTGCGAAAAAAAATCGCCGCGCAGCCCTACGACATCCTGTATTTCGTGCCTGGCGCGACGCCACTCGGGCAGATCAAGGACTGGCTGCTCCTTCTCCCGCTCTCGAAAAATCGCATCGGCGAAATCGTGGCACACATTCATAATGGCAACTTCGCGAAAGTTCTTCGCAGACCTTTGCTCGGCATGATTTCCCGACTGATCTTTCGCAGGATCGATCGCTTCATCCTCCTCAACCAGGCGGCAAGCCGGGAATTGTCTCCCTCTCTTCCCGGCCACAAACTTCATGTGGTTCCCAACACTATCGACGAGGCGATGCTTTTCACAGAGGAGGCTGTGGCATCCCGCATCGAAGAGCGGCTGGGCCGATCCGTCTGGCAGATTTATTACATCAGTAACATGATCCGGGAAAAAGGTTACCCGGAGCTTGCGGAGGCGGCTGCCATATTGGCCCGGACGCCGACCTTTTCTTTTCACCTCCATTACATTGGCGGATGGCCGGCTCATGCCAGCATCGAGGAATTCCGGCAAAAACTTCAGGAGCTAAAGCTTGAGAGCCACGTCACCATTCATGGTCCGATTCAGGATCGGGATATTTTGCGGACTCATCTGGAGAAGGCCGACATTCTGGCCCTGCCCACCTACTATCCGCGGGAGGCGCAGCCCATGTGCTTGCTGGAAGCAGCCAATGCGGGGGTTCCGCTCGTTAGCACCCGCCACGCGGGGATTCCAGAGATCGTCGAGGAAGGTTACAACGGATTTCTCGTCCAGCCGCGTGATCCCGCCTCTCTTGCGGAAGCCATCCGCAAAGTCTGTTCAGAGGGTGCCTGGCGCACCTTGGCTGAGAATTCCCGCCGGCTGTTTCTTGAGCGTTATTCTCCTGCCACCAATGCCGCTGCTTTTAGGAAGGGGCTTTATGGATTGGACTAGCTATGCTCTCCCCATCATCTCCGCGCCCTGTTTGGCGTGTTTTTTTTGCAGTCCCCTGTTAGCGGCAGGAGAAATAGTGGCACCGGCAGAATCGTCTAGTTTCATCATTCGTGTCGGACCCGAGGGGAGTGATCGCGCCGATGGGAGTACCGCCGACCCACTCCTCACCTTGGAGGCGGCGAAAGAAAAAATCCGCTCCCTTTTGTCCAGCGAACATCCTCCAGCACGGATAACGGTCAAACTCGAGCCTGGCGAATATCGATTGCAGACGCCTTTTATTTTGGAGGCCGACGTTTTGGGATCTGCCACACATTCCATCGAATGGATCGGGGATGAAACCCATCGCCCAGTCCTCACCGGCGGAGTTAGATTACAGGAATGGACGGCGGCGTCCGATGGCTACTGGCACTGCTCGGTACCTGGAGGGCTCCCCGTCCGGCAGCTCTATCAGCAGGATTGTTCACTCCCAAGAGCGGGTTACGCAAAACTTTCCAAAGCGCAATTATCCTGGAAAAAATTTCCTCTCCAGGAGACGGACACAGGCGAAATTCTGGTAAAAAACGTGTCCTTGGAAGGCGTGCGCCCCGAGGATCGCCTGGAACTGCTCTGGATGGACGACTTTCGCGCCCACTGGATACCTGTTGCCGTCATGCCCGGTGGGACCGGCCTTTTTCCTCAGCCGGGTCCAATCTCCATCGCCATTGGAAATAACAAAAGAAAAGCCGGACGGTTCAGCGCTGGCTCCCGACTGGAAAATGCCCTCGGCATGATCAGCCCTGGGGAATGGTATTTCTCCCCGGCACAGGCAGCCATTATTTATGCCCCCAAACCTGGGGAAAAAATCGAAACCTTCCGCCCCGAGATTCCTGTTTCAGCAGCGCTCCTCATCATTCAGGGCAATGGAACCCCGGCTCATCTCCGCATTTCCGGCATTCATTGGCGACTGGCGTCATGGGACGATCCGCAGCAGAGAGCGTTTGTTAGCAACCAATCCGGCGTGAGCTGGATCGCCTCCAATCGCCAGGCTCGGGATTATGACGCCTCGCACTCGGCACGGTATCTCCAGATCATTCCAGCGGCCATCCGCATCGAAAAAACCTCCGGCGTTCACTTTGAAAATAATGTCATTGATTGCGTCGGCGGGGTTGGCCTCTCCATCGGTGCCGGATGTTCCGACGCCCACATCGAGGGAAACGCTTTTCTCAATACCGGGGCCGATGCCATCACCGTCGGCTCACCCATCCATCCCGAGACCGACCCCTCCATGCCTCCATGCCGAGACATCCACATTTCGGATAATCTGATCCGCCGCACCGGCCATACTTTTCCCTCCACCGCGGCGATCACAGCTTATTACATGCAACAAAGCGTGATCGAACACAATGATCTGGCCGACCTGCCCTACACGGGCATTTCCATCGGCTGGGGCTGGAATCATCGGCCTGAATACAGTGGTTCTGGAGCCAATCGGGTCACAGGAAACCGTGTTGCCCGCTATATGTCGCAGGCGCGGGACGGAGGCGCCATCTACACCTTGGGGCCGCAGCCAGGATCGGTTTGCCAAGGCAACTACCTGCTCGATGGCCTGTCCACCGGAGTTTTCGGAGCCATCTACCACGACATGGGGAGCAGTGGCTGGCGGACGACTGAAAATGTCATTGAGAAAACCCATTCCTGGCTCGATCTGCACGAGGCTCGCCATATCATTGCCACGGGCAACTTCTCCGACCAGCCCCGCTGGGTGGATCATGGCATCGAGTGCGACGTTCGGGGCAATCTGCTGGAAGCCCGTTCCCAATGGCCTGCCCGTGCACGGGAAATAGTGGCAAACGCCGGTATCCGCCCGGAAAGAAAAACTTCCGCTCATATTTTTGCCAGTGATTCCTCCCCGACTCGATTCCAGTCCAACTAACAACTCACTTACACATCACATGCAAAACACTCATCCCAACATAGCCCTGGTCTGCGGATTCTGGGGCCAAAACATTGGCAACGCCTTTTTTAACATCGGAGGTAAATGGATTCTCGAACAGGTCTTTCCAGACAAACGGGTCGAATACATTCTCGACCAGCCGGGCTACCGCACTTTTCACAAGCAGCATACTGGCAACCCAAAAAATGATTTCGGTCTGCTGAAGCATCTCGATGTCGAATACATTGTCCTCCAAGGGCCGATGCTGACCACGAGTTTTCCGGCTCTTTGGGAGGAAACCTTCGCCGCTCTTACCGCGCGCGGAACCAAAATCATCCTACTGGGTGCCGCCATGTTTCGTTACAACGAGGAGGAAAAAGCCGTCAATCTGGCCTTCCTGAAAAAGTATCGTCCTGCCATCATCAGCACGCGCGACCACGAAACATGGGAAGTCTTTAAAGATTCTGCGGACTTTACACACTCCGGCATCGACAGCGCTTTCTTCATGACGGATTCCTATCAGCCGTTTAAGATCGCGGGGACGAGTTACATCACCATGAACTTCGATCGCTGGCCGGAGCCGAATGTCGTTTTGGACAAGCCCGATCCCTCCGCCGATCACAATTTCGATGCCCTCTCGCATCATTGGTCCCTCACCTTTCCCAAATTTCAATACAACATGGCCAGCAAGGACAAAATCAAGGCCTACCTCGGCGCCATGCTCGACTTTCGCAAGCTGCCCGCCACCCTCGCCGGTTACGACGTCGTCCGCCCCGAGCACCGCTTCAACCCGCACATCACCTGGAAGGTTTATCGCCAGCCCAACGCCGTCGCCTCCGACGAGCCGTGGACCTATTTCACGGTTTACGCGAATACCAACCTCACCATCAGTGACCGCGTCCATGCCTGTGTTGCCACCCTGGCCTATGGAAAACCGGCCATGCTATTCACCCCGTCTCCACGCTCCAACTTGTTCGCACGTCTGGGCCTCACGGACATTAAGAAAAAACCAGTCACGCTCGACCCGGAACTACTCCGCAAAAACAAGACCGAGGAACTGGATTTCCTGAAAAACGCCGCACGTCAACTCGGTTAAATAAGACGGATTCCCTTGGATGGGCCCACATGAAAATCCATCTCATCACCAACCTGTTTCATCCAGACGAACTGGCCGGAGCCTCGCTCTTTACCGACCTGGCCGTTTATCTGCATGCGCAGGGGCATGATGTTCGCGTCACCACCACCTTCCCCTACTATCCAGCCTGGAAACTGCGTCCGGAGGATGTCGGGGTAAGACTTCGCGAGGAAACTTTCCGGGGTTTTCCCCTGCGGCGGGTGCAGATGTTTGTGCCGGCTAAACCTACGGGCGGCAGTCGGGTTAAATCGGACTTGAGCTTTTTTTTCAGCCTGCTCCAGCGGGCCAGATTTCCAGGGTGGACACCTGAGGTCGTGCTCACCGCCTCTCCGATGTTTTCACAATGCCTCGTGCAGAACTTCCTCTACCCTGGAAAAAATATTCCCAAGCTCATCGTCGTGCAGGATTTCGTGGTGGATGCCGCGCTTGAACTGAAGATGCTCAATCTTCCCGGCTTGCCGTGGTTTCTCCTTGGCCTGGAAAACTGGGCCTTCAAATCCGCGCAAACCTTGTTCACGATCAGCCAGCCAATGCTGGAAAAACTCCAGGGCAAACTCAAGGGCAGCCGACGGTGCCTCCTGGTGCCGAATTGGATTCACCGCAGCTTGGAAGACGAAATCCAGCGTCAGCACCCGACTCCGGTGGTCCGCGAAAAAGCCACTCTTTTTTACTCTGGCAACCTCGGGATCAAGCAAGGGCTGCCATTTTTTATCGACTCCTTTAAAGACTGCTCCGGCCCTTGGAATCTGAAGGTGCATGGCGGCGGGGCCGAGTTGGAAACTCTGCTCACTCAGGTTGACGGGGTGGACTCCGTCACCCTCGGAGGAGTGCTGGATGAAGTGGACTACGTGCATTCCCTGCGCACTGCCACCGCCTGCCTCATCACCCAAAAACCCGGAGTGGGTGCCAATTTTCTCCCTAGCAAACTGCTACCCGCGCTGGCCACCGGCACTCCTATCTTGGCCGTCTGCGAAGCCGACAGCCCTCTCGGCAGGGAAGTCATCGAGGGGCAGTTTGGGGAGGTCATCAACCCGGCGGACACACCGGCTCTGGAGCAAACTCTCCGGCGCTGGCAGTCCGAGCCAGATCTCCTGGCCGCGATGGGGGCGAAAAGTCTCGCCCGCGGAAAGCTCTACAGCCGCGAGACAATCCTTCCGCAATACGAAAGCGAACTCCGCCGATTGGTGGAAAAAAACCGATAGCTGCCCCGATGGAAAGTATACGCACACAAGCCGCGAAAGGAGCGGGCTGGTCCGCAGCGGAAGGCATCGCCGGACAGGTTATCTCGTTCCTGCTTTTTCTGGCGCTGGCACGTCTTCTAACCCCGTCAGATTTTGGCGTGGTGGCGGTGGCCAACCTGTGCGTGATGATTATCCAGGCCTTTATTTACCAAGGACTCGGGCAGGCCATCATTCAGTTTGCCGATCTGGATGACCAATATCTGGACACTGTTTTTTGCATCAACCTCGCAGCAGGCATTTTCTTCTTTCTGCTGACCCTGCTGATGGCGCCGTGGGTCGGACATTGGTTTCAAACTCCCGGTCTGGCAGGGGTACTCTGCTGGCTTTCGCCCGTTTTTCTCATTTCGGGACTCACTGATGTGCAAAACAATTTGCTGGCCCGGAAAATGAATTTTCAAGCCCTCGCCCGGCGCACTTTGTTTTCCTATTTCGCGGGCGGCATCGTGGGCGTGGCCATGGCCCTGCGCGGTGGCGGAGTCTGGAGTCTGGTGGGGCAACAGCTAACCATAGCCGTAGTTAATCTCATCGTTCTCTGGACGGCCAGTGACTGGCGTCCGGGTTTTCAGTTCTGTCCCCGACGCGCCCGGCGCCTGCTCATTTTCGGTGTGAAGATCTTCTGGGTGGACCTGCTTGGTTTGATTAACAGGCGCTCGGACCAGCTTTTTATCGGCAAATTTTTTGGCCCGCTGACCACTGGTTTCTACGCTGTCGGATCGCGCGTCTCGATGCTTCTCTCTGAGATTCTCGCAAAATCCATCGCGAGAGTTAGTCTGAGCGCCTTGTCACGTCTGCAAAATCAGACGGCCCGGTTTGCCGATGCCTTGTGCGAAATCGTGGAAATGCAGGGCGTGCTCGTCTTTCCCATTGCCATCGGTCTGGCGGTGGTAGCGCCCGAAGTCATGCACATCTGCTTTGGTGCCAAATGGGCCGCCTCTGTCCCGATAATGCAGGCCCTGCTTCTGGCATGTCCGTTCGATGCCCTTTCCGGTGCCCACCATTCCGCGCTCGTCGCCCAAGGCAGACCCGGCTGGTCCTCCCTGCTTACCACTGCACATGCAGTACTTAATCTGATCTTCTTCGCAGTAGCCATCCACTGGGGCGCGGTGGCGGTGGCGCTGGCCTTTTCATTGCGTGCCATTCTCCTGTACCCCGTGGAATTGCTGGCCCTCCGCCATACCTTGCATTTCCCCATTCTTCGCTTTGGGAAACTAGTTTTTTTCCCCATCACGGCGACCTGTCTGATGGCTGGCTCGCTCATTCTGCTCCGCAAAGACCTGCTCTCCGCATGGCCGCCCGCGATCAATCTTCTGGTGTCCGTATGTCTGGGAGCCGCGATTTACATTTTTCTGATCATCGGTCTCAACCGGACACTCTTTCAGAAAATCCGTCAGCTTCTGCTTCGCCCCGTGGTCTTGGTATAGCCCTCTAGCCATGAAAATTTTGATCATCTCCAATATGTTTCCACCCCACATCATGGGTGGTGCGGAGATGGCGGCGCATTCCCTCGCCCTCTGGCTGGCAGAGCAGGGACATCGGATCCATGTGCTAACCTCCGCGCACGAGCGGAACCTAACTGGACTGCAAAATCTCTCCGAAAACCTGACCGTCGAGCGGCATTATTTTCCCAGCGTTTACCAAATCTACCGCGCCAGCGAACGCAACCCTCTGATGAAAGTCGTCTGGCATGCGCACGACCATTATCATCTCGCCTCCGAGCGCATCACCGCCGGGGTGATTGAGCGTTTTCAGCCCGACCTCATCAACACTCACAGCTTGCAAGGCATCGGCTACAACCTCCTGCGCTCCATCGCCAAAAGCGGGCTGCCCTGTGTCCAGACGCTCCACGATTTCGCGTTTCTCTGCATCAACGTGAACCGCTTCAAACACGGGCGCGAGTGCGACCGGCATCATCTTCCCTGCCAACTTTCCACCCTGCTCAAGCGCGCCTATCTCGAAAAAATCGAACGCCTCGCCTTCTGGTCTCCATCGCAGGCTTTGCTGGGTCCGCATCGTCCTCATTTGCCGGCACACGCGGAAGCGACCGCCATTCCATTGCCACTCCAGTTTGAGCAACCCGCCCTGCAGCCGCGCTCCACTTCCGGCCCGATCCGGCTGTTATACGTTGGCCAAGTCACTCCATGGAAAGGCGTGGGTTTTCTCCTCGAAGTCGTCAGCCAGCTCCCCAGCCAGATTCCATTTCAACTCGAAATCATCGGCGGAGGCAGCGACCTAACTCCGCTCATGGAAAAATACGGCAGCGATCCACGCATCCACTTTCGCGGCAAACTTCCCCCGGAAAAAGTCGGCGCCCACATGGCCCGCGCCGACCTCCTGCTTACTCCTTCGCTCTGGTTTGAAAATGCGCCGCTGGTCATTTCCCAGGCGATTCAGATCGGACTCCCCGTTTTCGCCAGCCGCATTGGCGGACTTCCTGAACTCGTCGAGGATGGCATCAGCGGAAGACTTCTAGCTGCCGGCGACTCCACCGCCTGGAGCGCCGCCTTGAGCGAAGTCCTGACTCATCCCGATCTGCTGGATCGCTGGCGGGCGGGGGCGATCACGTTGCAACCGCGCTTTTCGCAGAATGCCCTGGGCGAGCGCGTGCTCGAACTTTTTCGCCGGACGATTTCTCCGGTCGGTCAACCCGCTCTAGCCGCATGTTGAAGTCCACACCAGAATCCATGGCGCGCCTGCTCATTTTCAGCGGCTGGGCGGTGCTGCTCTTCTATTTCCCAAGCGGCTTGCTGCACTCCTGGATGGGTGCTTACGTTTATCTGCGCGACCTTTTGCTAGTCCTCCATCTCTTTGGATCGCTGGTTTATCTCGGAAAAAATGGGCAGCTTCATTCACTCCTTTCCAAGAGCTGGCTGCTCGGGCTCGTCCCTCTTTTTCTGCTCCCAGCGCTTTTCATCCCGGACATTCGGGTCGAGATGGGCGGTTACATTAAGTGGTCCTTCATCTGGCTGGATTGCATCGTCATCGGCCGACTGATCTCGCAGCATTTCTCTTGGAATCGCGCCGCGAAAATTCTCACCATCCTCACCGCGGTGACATTGCTGGCAGACTTGGGCACCGGTTTTTACGAATGGAAAAATAACGTGTTTGCCATCCCCATGCGCGGCCAGCTTTCCCCGATGGGCGTCGAGATGGGCAAGGATAGCACACTGAAAAATTTCAAGCGCATCAAAGGCTTGCAGCGCGACGTTTTCTCCTTTGCCAACCTCATGGGTATGGCCATCGTCGGCGGGATTTGCCTCTTGATCAGCGTGCCAAATGGCAATGTTAGAATCGCCGCTGGCATCTGGCTCTGCCTCTTTTCCTTCATGCTCTACAACTCCGGCGGGCGCTCCGCGTTCTTCGGCGTGGGCGCGGCAGGACTCGTCGGTGGCGGACTCCTTTTTTCTCCGGAAATCGTGCGCCGGCATCTCTCGAAAATCGCCCTCGTCTGGCTGGTCATCGGCCTGCTCATGAGTTTCATCGGTATCGGCGAATTCACCGAATGGTTTTCCTCGCACCTGATGAAAGGCTCCCACATCGGCGATCCCACCAGCGCCCACATGCGCGACGATAACTGGCAGGGCGTGCGCAGTGCCATCGCCAGCGTGCCCATTGTTCTCTTCACCGGCAGCCCGCTTGGCTCGATGATCGACTCCCAAGTCCAGCCCGTTTTTCATTGGGCCGACAACAACTACCTCTGGCTCCTCTACCATGGGAGTTTCATTAGTCTCGCCGGGCTCATCCTCTATTTTCGCAACGCCCTCGCGCGTCCCCTGCCCTCCAGCCGACTCTGGAGCAAGGACTGCCTCCTGCTCTTTCTCCTCTACGTCATGGGCGAGGCCATCGCGCGGGAGTCGCTCTCTTTTCTCGGCTGCATCCCGCTCTTCGTCGCCAGCGGTTACACCAATGGCATACGCGCCGTGAGTTCTCCGCGACTGGATAACACCGAGACTCTCACCTCGTCGCACCTTACTTCGCTGGTAGTCAATCGCCCCAGTCCAGTTTCATCGAAATCACGCCGCAAACGCTCCGACTCCGACTCCTTTGCGGACCGCGTCGCACGCCAATCCAAGCAAACTCCACCGCCCGACGCATGAGCCGATCCACGCGCCTCGACGACGACATCTGGCTGCCTCGGCTCATCATTTTGGGTTGGATCGTTATCTTTCTCAACCTGCCCAGCGGCCTGATGCATCACGTTCTCGGCGGCATGGTCTATCTGCGGGAAATCGTTTTCGCACTGCACCTCGGCCTGTCGCTCTGGTGGCTCGCCAAGCGCGGACAGCTCCAATGGATGCTGCAACATTCCTGGGTCATTCTCATTGTTCCCATCATGTTAGCACCGGCGGTGATGGACCCCGACTACCGCTTCGAGGCCTTGCGCACCTGCAAATGGTCCATCTACTGGATCGACTGGATCATCCTCGGCCACTTCTTGCGCCTGAACAAAAACTGGGGCACCTGGCTCCGGGTTTTTCTAGCACTCACTGCGTTTGAACTAGTAGTCGAGCTAGTAGCCGGACTCTGGGAATGGCACGTCGGCGACTACCTTTTCAAAAACGAATGGGGCGAGCGCACGGCTCTCGGCGTCTTCAAAGGCAACGACCAGGTCTTGGATAATCAAATGCGCATCCACGGGTTGCAGCGCGATGTATTTTCCTTTGCCAACCTCATGGCCATGTCGGCAGTTGGCGGCCTTGCGCTTTTCTCTCTCGCAAAAAATGCCATCCAGCGCATCGGCACTCTTCTCTGGACGCTCGCCTTCGGGAGTTTGGTTTTTATCTCCGGCGGACGCTCGGCGCTCTTCGGAGTCGCAGCGGCTGCGGCCTATACAGTCTTCTGCCTGATCCGTCCCACGCTGGCTAGGAAATATGCCGTGAGTTTCGTCGGCTTCTGCGTGATCGTGGCCTGTGTCCTCAGCATGACGGGCGTGGGCGGATTCACCGACATGGTGAGCGACAATGTGCTCGGCGGCTCACACGTGGGCGACTCCACCAGCGCTCACATGCGCGATGCCTTTTGGGTGCAAATGTGGGCCAGCTTCGCGCACAATCCCTTCATTCTTTTTCTCGGCGGACCATTCACCTCCATGTTAGATCGCAGCGTCGCCGTCATGTTTCACTGGGCAGACAACCAATTCCTCTGGAACCTCTATCACACCGGCATCGCGGGATTTGCCGGCGTGCTGCTCTACTTCTACAAAGTCATCGCGCCGGCTCCTAACAAAGACGATTGGATGGCGCGCCGTGCGCTCGTTTTCTTTCTAGCCTTTGTCATCGGCGAGGGAATCGCGCGCGAATCCATGACCTTCATCGGCTGCCTCCCGCTCTTCCTCCTCTGCGGCTATTACAACGGCAGTCAATGGTTGCAAAGTCACCCGCCGGCCTCCCGCTCGCGCTCCATGCGGCCATCCATCCTCGACCGCGTAAAACATTCCGCATGAAAGTGTTGCTCCGAATCCGTGGCGACGTGGACCAGTTTCCGGGCGGCGATTATGTCCAGCTTCTGGAAACCAAAGCTGCCCTCGAAAAACTAGGCGTCCACTGCACCGTCGCTCCTGGCTTGGAAAAAATCGCGGGCGAGTTCGATGTTGTTCACTTATTCAACACGACACGCGTCCACGAGACCTGGCTACAATTCCTCGCCGCTAAAGAGCAAAACCAACGCATAGTGCTTAGTCCGATCTGGCATTCGCTGGAAGACATGCGCCGCTTCTACCGTCACCTTTATCGGGTGCCGATGTTTCCGATTGTTAGCTATCTCGCGGCCAAGGAATTTTTCTACGCGCGCCGCTCCGGACTTCCCATTCACCCTGCTGCCACACTGCGCTTCGCCTCCATGCAGCGGCGACTCATCCAGGAATGCGACGCCATTCTTCCTAACTCGGAGACCGAACTCGAAGTCCTAACACGCGAATCTGGAGTCCAGCCCAAGGCGAGTTTCATTTCACCGCTGGGATTGAAACCGCGCACAGTGAAACCTAACTCGAATCGTCGCGACCTGATTTGCGCGGGCCGCATCGAACCCCGCAAGAACCAACTGAGCGTCGTCCGCGCTTTCAAAAAATTGCGCCGCGATGGACGCAAACTCCGCCTCTACGGCCAGCGCAACGAGTCGCACGCGAAGTATGTTAGACAAGTCCTCAACGAATGCGTCGAAGGCTGGGTCGAATACGGCGGGAGCATCCCGCAAGAGAATTTGCTCGCTGCCTGTGAGTCGAGTCAGGTCGCTATCTTGATGAGTTTCTTCGAGACATTTGGCCTCGCCGCCCTCGAAGGACTCTCCGCTGGCGCCATACTTTGCCTGAGCGACACCGCCTACAATCGCGGCATTTACGGCGACCGCGCGATTTACTCCGATCCCTATTCCGTGGATTCCATCGCCGAAGGTCTGGCCAAGGCCATTGATTTACCGTTGACCGATCATTCGTCCTTCCTCAAAACTTACACTTGGGAAAATGCCGCCAGAACCACTCTGCAAGCCTACCAGCATGTCGTCAGCCACTAACATCCTGTCGGTGCTGATCGTCACCTATCAGTCGCTCAACGAAATCGTTGGCTGTCTGGAATCCATCCCCTCCACGCTGAGCCAGGGCGCGGTGGAAGTCATATTAGTCGATAACGATTCCGGTGATGGCACTGCCGAGTTAGTCGAACAAAAATTCCGGCACGTCACCCTTATTCGCGCTGGTGGAAATCTCGGCTTCAGCCGTTCTAACAATCTTGCCTTTGCCCGCTCCACGGGCCAGGTGATCCTCTATCTAAACCCCGACACAATTGTTAACCCCGACGCTCTGGAGTCGTGTCTAACCCGGGTCATCAACGAGCCTAACCTCGGCATCATTTCTCCCAAACTCGTCCAGGGCGACGGCACGCTCGATCTCGCCTGCCGCCGCTCCATTCCCTCAATCTGGGACGGCTTCACCCGGGCGACTGGACTTGCGAAATTTTTTCCGAAAGTCCGGCTCTTCGCTGGATATAATCTCACCTACCTCCCCGACAACGAGACCTATCCCGTCGGTTGCGTGAACGGCGCCTTCATGATGGTTAGGAGAAACGTCCTCGATCAGATCGGTCTGCTCGACGAGCAGTTTTTCATGTATGGCGAGGACCTCGACCTCTGCTACCGCTGTCAGCAGGCAGGTTTCCAAGTGATCTACGATGGACGACACACCATCGTACATCTCAAGGGCCAGAGTTCCGCGAAGAATTACCGCGCCGCATCGCGTCAGATTTTCATAGCGACGGAGCAGTTCTACCAAAAGAACTTCAACCCGCGTAATTCGTATCTAACTCGACTGAAATATCGCAGCCTTTTTTTCCTCTGGCGCGCGCTGGCCAAGACGATCGCCGTCCTCATTGGCTATAAACGTTCCCGACCCTTATAGTCGGCTAACATCGGAGTTGCGGTCTAATGAAAAAGCCGCGCTTGGATTTTCCTAACAATCTCCACAAAGATTCCACCGCGTTTCCGCCAGGCGAGTTTGCGCTGTTTGTCCGCTGTTGTCTTCTCCTCGTTCCATGGAAACTCCGGCGAAAGCTTGGGATTTCCCTTGGGAGGAACCGCGAAGCCGAGAATGTAAGCCCGACGTGGATGGGTGGAATGATTCCACGTCGAATGATGCAGGGTGCGGCAGTGATGAATCGTGCATCCGCCTGCAGGCAACGGGCACGCAACCGCGGCGGCTTCGTCAAATTCACCCACACATTCCAGCGCGTGAACCGACGGATCATTGCCCGGCGAGCCATGTTTCAAGACCGGTTTGCGATGCGAGCCAGGGAGATATTCGAGGCAGCCGCTCGACTGATCCACGTCCTGCAGCGGCATCCAGATACTGATTTCCTGATAACCCGGCGGGTGGTTTCGGCGAAATGCCTCGTCCTGATGCCACGGGGTCGGCGCGCCGATCCTGGGCGGCTTCAAGATGGCGTGCTCGAACATGTATTTCGCGTCAGGCCCGAGTAACTGTTTGGCAATTTCCAGCGCGTTGGCCCGGAACTGAGTCTCCTTTAACTCGGGCGCAAAATACACGGGGTTGATGATTTGCGGGGATACCGGCGTCTGGTCGTCCTTGTCCTGACCAACCATGTCGAAATGTGCGCCTTGTTCCCGTCCGGCTTTTTCCGAGAAAAGGCGGTCGTAGATTCCAATCAGACTCGCTACTTCTTCCGGCGGACTGATTTGATCGAGGCAGAGATAACCGTTCTCTTGGAAGAAACGAATCTGCTCCTCCGTCAATAAGCCATGGTTAACATCTAACATCGCCTGAGAACTAGAGGATCGTCCCTCGGAAAGCAACCACATTTCTCCGGTTGGACTCGAGTCGGGTTTGAGCCGGTTGATCGCATCAGGTGCCTTGAAACCTGCCCCTAACCTCTTACACTTGTCCCATGTCCAACCGCCTCGCCTCCGAGCAGTCTCCCTACCTTCTCCAACACGCCAACAATCCCGTGGACTGGTTTCCCTGGGGACCGGAGGCTTTTGAGAAGGCCAGGGCGGAGAACAAACCCATCTTTCTCTCCATCGGCTACTCGACGTGTCACTGGTGTCATGTGATGGAACACGAGTCGTTTGAAAATGAGGCAACCGCGCGTTATCTCAACGAGCATTTTGTTAGCATCAAAGTGGACCGCGAGGAACGTCCCGATGTGGATCGCATCTACATGACCTTCGTTCAGTCAACCACCGGCAGCGGCGGCTGGCCGATGAGCGTCTGGCTTACACCGGAGTTAAAACCCTTTGTCGGCGGCACTTATTTTCCGCCGCAGGACAACTACGGACGCGCCGGTTTTTCCACCGTACTAGCTCGCATCGTCGAGGCATGGGAAACTAACCATGAGGCTGTGGTCGAGCAATCGCGGCAGATGACAGAAGCGATTCGAGGCGATGCGCAGAAAACCACGTCCACCGATCTAACCATGGAGCCCATTCGCAAAATCTATGACTACGCCGTGCGGATGTTTGACAAGGACTGGGGAGGCTTCGGCGGGGCACCCAAGTTTCCGCGCCCGGCGATGTTTAATATTCTCATCCGAATCTCTGCCAGCCAGCTTTTTACTAACATCGAGCAGACGATCACTCTGCGCATGATCCGCGAGACGCTTCGAGCCATGGCTCGCGGCGGGATGCACGATCACCTCGGAGGCGGGTTCCATCGTTATTCCGTGGACCGCTTCTGGCACGTGCCGCATTTTGAGAAAATGCTCTATGATCAGGCGCAGCTAGTCATCGCCTATCTGGAAAACTGGCAGCGCTCCAGCGGCGGGGAAAAAACATCCCGCGAGATCGCGACTAACATCCTGGAATATGTCCTGCACGATCTGCTCTCGCCGGAAGGCGGCTTCTACTCCGCCGAAGACGCCGACAGTCTGCCATCGGCTGGCAGCCCCAAGAAAATCGAGGGCGCGTTTTACGTTTGGAAAAAGAGCGAGATCGAAGCTTTGCTCGACGATGACGCGGAAATTTTCTCGCAGTTTTACGATGTATCCCCCGCTGGCAATGCCCGCGAAGGCAGCGATCCGCACGGGGAATTTGCAGGCGAGAATATTCTCTATCAAAAGAAGGGGCTGACCAGCATCGCCAAGGCGACCGGTCTGAATAAATCCGAGTTGGAGCAGCGTCTGGAACGCTCGCGCAAGCGTCTGCTGGAAGTCCGCAACCGCCGTCCACGACCGCATCGCGATGAGAAAGTTCTAACCTCGTGGAATGGGTTGATGATTTCCGCCTTTGCCCGCTGCGGCGCGGCGTTCGGCGAGCGGAGATATATTTCTGCCGCCACCACAGCCGCAGATTTCATTCTAACTCGAGTGCTAACCACTGACGGAAAACTGGCCCGCAGTTTCTGCAAAACCTCGTCCTTCATTCCGGCTTTCACTGATGATTACGCCTTCCTCATTCAAGGCTTGCTCGATCTCTACGAGGCAACTTTCGATTCACGATGGTTAGAACAGGCAGCGCAACTTCAGAGCGAGCAGGACGCCTTGTTCTATGACCAGGAAAACGGCGGCTATTTTTCCACTCGTGAAAGTGCCTCCGACATTATCGCCCGGCTGAAGGATGATTACGATGGAGCCGAACCCTCCGCGAATGCCATCGCCGCGACAAATTTGCTGCGCCTCGCCACGATCAAAAATGACGACACTTTGCGCAAGCAGGCCCTACTAACACTCCAGAGTCTCGCCCCTGCCATGACTCGCATGCCGCAGGCGGTGCCTCAGATATTAGTCGCACTCGAATCGGCGCTGATTCCTCCACAACAGTTAGTACTCGCGGGAAAACCAGGCACAAGGGATTTCGAGGCGCTGACACGGGAAATCTCCCGACGTTTTCTGCCGCATCTCTCGCTGGTTTTAGCGAAAGACTGTCCGCTGCCCATGCCGATGATCGACGGAAAAGCGACGGCTTTTCTTTGCGAAAACTTCGTCTGCCAGTTGCCAGTTATATCGCCCGCAGATCTAGCCCAGATGTTAGACGCGTGAGTTCGCCAGCGATTTCCAAAGCGTGACAAGCAGCATCATGGAAAGCGTGATGATCGCTCCAACGACTAACAATAGAATCGCCACCAAACCGATGACGAAAAGCCAGTCTGTTTTGGCTGCATTAGTGGTTACACCGGCGTGTTTCTGGTAAAGAGCGTAGTTGAGCTGGTTCGACTTAAACCAGACGGAGAAGACATCGCCCAGCACGGGAATTGTGCCGCCGACGGTGTTGATCAGGACGTTGAGCGCCATGCGAGTTAGAACGATACGTGGAAGTCCCGCCCGGGCTCCGCGCACAATCAGCAGCGCTGAAATGAGCGCGCCTGAAGTATCGCCCAAGCCGGGGATGAGCCCGATAATGGGGTCGAGTCCGAATCGGATGTTAGTCCCTGGGACGAGAAAGAAATTATCCATCAACTTCGCGATCAGCGCGAACAAGGGATCACCATTTCCCGACGGAACCTGGCTCGTTTTCTTTCCGCCGCGTGAGACGACTTCCACCTCGATGTAGTCAGGATCAGGCGGCATGTTAGCAGACTAACTCGCGACTGGGATTTCCTTCAGCATCTGTGAGTTCGTGGGGAACTTGCGCAGAAAACTGAGCAGACGCTCGACGGCCTCACCGGGACGATGACCCGCCAGACCGCGGCGAATGGTATTGATCTTCTCCAAGTCGTGCGGTGTTAGGAGCAATTCCTCGCGGCGTGTGCCGGATTTGAAAATATCCACGGCGGGATAGATGCGCTGCTCAGAAATTTTGCGGTCGAGTACTAGTTCCATGTTACCCGTTCCCTTGAATTCCTGGAAAATGACCTCATCCATCAGGCTGCCCGTTTCCACCAGGGCGGTGGCGACGA
Source organism: Chthoniobacterales bacterium (assembly GCA_039930045.1). Lineage (NCBI taxonomy): Bacteria > Pseudomonadati > Verrucomicrobiota > Spartobacteria > Chthoniobacterales > Chthoniobacterales bacterium. The sequence continues at coordinate 46,097 of JBDSQB010000012.1, forward strand.
TGGTGAGAGATCCGGCCTGCTCCGTGTTGCGGGCGGCGGCAAAAAGGCGGCGTGGAATTTCCATCGCGCGGGTGTCGAGTCCACCGCTGCCGGTGCGTCCGCCGCCGCTGGTAGCGTTGTTGAAGGCGCGCGCGACACGCGTGATGGAATCTAGCAAAATGAAGACGTCTTCCTCGGCCTCGACGAGCCGCTTGGCGCGCTCGATGGCGAGCTGACAGATGCGGGTGTGGCTCTTCAAATCACTGTCATTCGAGCTGGCCATGATCTCTGCGGTGGGAAAAGTGCGCCGCATTTCGGTGACTTCCTCCGGCCGCTCATCGACTAACAATATGATGAGTTTCATCGACGGATGATTCTTCAAAACGCCATCCGCAATGTGCTGGAGCAGGGTCGTTTTTCCCGTGCGCGGCGGGGCGACGATCAACCCGCGCTGGCCCTTGCCAATCGGCGAAATGAGGTCGATGACACGAGTCGTATAACGATCGGGCACGGTCTCCAGCTTAATGCGCTGGTCGGGGTTGATCGATGTTAGTTCCTCGAAAAGAGGGATGTCGATATAGCGTTCCGGGTCTTCGCCGTTGATCTCGGTGAGCTTGAAAAGTTGCGGCCCACGGCTGCCCCGGCGCGTTTCTCCTTTAATGAATTGACCGTCGCGCAAGAGGTAGCGGCGGATGACTTCAGGCGTGACAAAGATGTCGCTCGGCGACTGGACGTAGTTCTTGGAAGCCTCGCGGAGAAAGCCAAATCCCTTGGGAGATACTTCCACCAGACCCTCGGCGAAAACGGGCTCGTAAGGCCCGACCTGAACCTGCGCGGCTGAGTCGTCGTAGTTTTCGTAATCCTGATTCTCAGCACTTTGGCTCGAGTCGCTGGGGGTTAGATTGTTATGGGAGTCGCGGTTGTCCCGATTCTCCCGTGGCTCGCGGTTGTTGTTGTTCTGCTGGCGGTCGTGGCGTCCGCGTTGATTGCGCTGATCGCGATTGTCACGCTGGTCGCGGCGATTATTGAAACGTCCGTCGCGCTGGTTGCCCGACTGCTGCGGCTGGTTGGAATGTCCCCCGCCCTGCTGGCGATTTTGCTGGCCCCCACCATTCCCGGGATAAGGAGGATAAGAGGACTGCGTGCTAACATTTGGAGCCGGAGCGGCGTCGTTGTTGGGAGCCGAATAACGCTGGTAAGGAGGATAATGCGAAACGCGGATCACACCCTCGCCGCGGCCTTTTTCGACAATGGCGTCGGGTGGATTTTGCAACGCGGCCACGACGTTCGGTGCGGGAGCCGGGGTGATTTCTTTAACCGGTGCGGGAAGCGCTTGCGCCAAAGGCTCCGCAGTCGCGGCTGGCGAGGGGAGTTCCGGCTGCTCCGAAATTTTTGGAGCCTTCGCGGGTGATTTGCGGAGACGGGGCACTTTTGCGGGAGCCGCTTCCGGGGCGGGCATTTCGGCAGGCGAATCAACGGCAGCGCTGGCTTTGCGGCGAACCACTTTTTTCACCACGGGCGCGGCTCCTTCCGTCTCAGCAGTGGACTTGGTGACTCTTTTTTTCCGAGGTGCGGGCTCGGGCTGCAATCCGGGAAGGACGGGATCGTTGGTTTTGGGCATAGGTTATGAAAATGGGCGCGGGGCCAGCAGGCTTCCTGGGACCAGAGGGGCTGGCCGGGCAAATTGAGGATGTAGGGTGACTGGCACGCGTGGGCGTATGAAATGGATCCGGATGCGCTGCGCTGGTGTTAGGAGCGTGAATGCCTGCCTTCCGAGTGGAAGCAGTGGAAAATATCCAACCGACAACCGGACTTTGAGACACGCCGACGGGTTTGTCAACGGTCTGACTTAGATTTTGCTTAAAAAAACTCGTCTTCCAGCATCAAGCTGAGGCAGTGATAGATCGGCAGATGCAGTTCCTGGATCAGGTAAACGTCCTGCGCCGGAGCGATGATGGAGATTTCTGCCAAACCCGCGATTTTTCCACCGGTGCCCCCGGTGAGGGCGAGCGTTTTGAGTCCCATGGCCGTGGCGGTGGTCATGGCGTGGCAGACGTTGGCCGCATTTCCCGAGGTGCTGATGCCGACCAGGATGTCGCCGGGTTTCCCCAGGCCGAAAACGAGCTGGGCATAGCTGTAGGAATCATCGCAGTCGTTCGCAAAAGCCGTTCGCAACGCCGAAAAACCCGTGAGTGGAATCACCGGGAGCGAACCTTGCAGATTGCTGGCTAACTCGACTCCGAGCTTTTTCTGCCAGTCGTGGTCGAGCGGACGTTTGCTGAGAAACCCCTTGAGCAATTCCCCGGCCCAATGCTCGGCGTCGGAGGCGCTGCCGCCGTTTCCACAGATGAGGACTTTTCCACCAGATCGAAAGCAATCCCGCAGCAGGCAAAAAGCCGTCAGAATGGACGATTCGCAGGTCTTCAACGTCGGGGCGCGCAGAAACAAACTGGCCAGGTGCGGGCTCGTCGAAGGGTGATCGGACACAGGTGGAAGCATGGAGAAATCCCTCGGGGCGGCAAGAATTTTTCTTTGGCAAAGAGATGTGTTGTCGCGGGTGCTTTTTGTTAACGTCGCCCGGAAATGAATTGGGAAGCCCTCTTTTTAACCGCCAGACTGGCCGCCTGCACGGCAGTCTTGCTCGTGGTCATCGGACTGCCGCTGGCGTGGTGGCTAGCGCGAACTCGCTGGAGCGGACGCATTTATCTGGAAGCCGTGGTGGCCCTGCCGCTGGTCCTGCCGCCGACGGTGCTGGGTTTTTACATGCTGCTTTTTTTCGGTCCGCAAGGCGCGCCGGGACGTTGGATCGGAACCGTCTTTGGAACGCATCTGCCATTCACTTTTGCGGGATTGTTAGTCGCCTCGATCATCTACAGTCTGCCCTTTGCGGTGCAGCCATTTATTGCCGCGTTTCGCTTTGTGGATCAGGAACTTATCGATGCCGCCAGAGTGGATGGAGCCACTTCCTGGCAGGCGTTCTGGCGCATTACGATCCCGCTCGCATGGCCGGGATTGCTGGCCGGGTTCGTCCTCAGCTTTTCCCACACGGTCGGGGAATTTGGAGTGGCTTTAATGATTGGCGGAAACATCGCAGGGAAAACACGGACGATCTCGATGGCGATCTACGATCAAGTGCAGTCGCTCGATTATGGAAACGCCGCGCGCACCTCGCTGGCGCTGCTGGCGTTTTCTTTCATCGTGCTAACCATTACCTACGCGTTGCAACGCAACTCGGGCTGGCAGTTTTTCGCCAGACCCGGCAGACGTTAATTACTTGACCGTACTAGCCGTTCTCGGAGCCTTCGAAAGATTCACCAAGTCGTTGAGAATATTCAAAGTCTCGCTACGAACAGCATCCACGGTTGGTTCGCTCACATCGGCATCCTCGTCCTCGTCGATTTCGCCGTCTTTTTTCTTGGCCTTGTCCGTCTTGGTGGAGGCGAGATCGAGCACTGGCTTGTCCACATCGTCCAAGGTTAGTTCGTAAACTTTATCTGAGGCGGCTGGCATTTTCGCGCGAATTTCCGCACGGGTTTTCTTGCGAGCCTCGTCCTCAGCAATCAAGGCGCGTCGCGCTTTCTCATTCAGGGAAAGTTCGTTTTTCTGAATCTGCGAGCGAACACGAGTGATGTCTTCCGTGGCAAACTTGAACTCCTGATCGTGCACCACGCGATCACCGCTGCGATGCTTCAATTCATCGATAAACAAGTCGCGTTTGTTGTTGGCGAGATCGAGTTTCTTGGCGGGGATTTCGTCGTAGGGAAGTGGATTTTCCAAGGCGACTTCGCCGGCCTTCGGAGTGTCGTAAATCGACGGAAGCTGGATGTCGGAACTAACACCGCGCAACTGGGTCGAACCACCGGAGACACGGTAGAATTTCTGAATAGTGAGCTTGAGTGCGCCCGCGCCATCACCTTGCGAAAGCAGGGGCATGAAGTCGTTTAGATCTAACATGGTTTGCACCGTGCCTTTTCCAAAAGTGGAAGAATCGCCCACGATCACGGCGCGTCCATAATCCTGCAAGGCGGCCGCAAAAATCTCACTGGCCGATGCACTAAATTTGTTAGTTAGAACAATCAGCGGCCCTCCGTAAGAGACCTCGGGGTCCTTGTCTTCGAGAACGAATTTTCCGCCGTTCACCGTCTGATATTGCACGACTGGCCCCTCGGTAATGAAGAGCCCGGTGAGGTTCACCGCCTCTTCCAGCGAGCCGCCGCCATCCTTGCGCAAGTCTACCACGAGCCCGTCTATGTTTTCTTTTTGCAGACGCTTGATCAGCGCGGAAATATCGCGCGTTGTGCTGCGCGACGTCTTCGATTTTTTCGTCATGTCGGCGTAAAACGACGGGAGTGTGATCCAACCCAGGCGCTCCATTTTCCCGTTCGCATCAGGACGCTCCACGATCTCGGCTTTGGCAAATTTTTCCTTGAGCTGCACTTCGTCGCGCACGATTTCGATCATCTTGCGCTGCCCACTTTCATTGTTAGCAGGAATGATTTGTAGTCGAACCGTAGTCCCCTTTTTACCGCGAATTTTCTCCACAACCTTGTCGAGTTTCATATCGACGATATCGACGAGGGGATCCTTGTCCTGACCGACGGCCGAAATGCGGTCGCCAACCTTCAATCGTCCATCTTTATCCGCCGGTCCTCCCACGACTAACTCGGAAACTTTGGTGTAGCCTTCATCAGACTTCAACACCGCCCCGATGCCGACCAGGCTGAGTTTCATTTGAATGTTAAAGCTGTCCTGCTGCGACTTTCCGAAATACTCCGAGTGCGGGTCGTAGCTGGTCGCGAGCGAATTGAGAAACAACTCCGTCTGATCGTTGCGATCGCGCTCGTTGATGTTGCGCAGGATCTGGTCGTAGCGCCGGGTTACGGCCTTGACCGGCGGATTCACCGCGTCCTTGTTTAGCTTTTCGGAGAGCAACTCGTTTTCAATCCTCTTGTGCCAGAGCGCATCGGCCTCTTCCAGCGACTTCGGCCGCGGTAGTTCCTTGCGGTCCAGAGCCACGGTTTCGGCGCTCGTAAAATCAAACTTCTCATCCAGCGTTTTCTTCACCCAAGCCACGCGGTCAGCGACTCGCTTCTTGTATAGATCGTAAATCTCAAAGGCCGGCTCCACGTTTCCGAGGAGAATATCGTCGTCCAGTTGAGTTGCATATTTCTTGCGGAAATTGGCGACGTCGTCCTCGGTAAAAAAGAGTTTCGCGTAATCCAGATCCTCGATATAGCGGTCAAGCACCTTCGACGACATCGCGTCATCCAGCTTCGTTTGGGTGTATTGGCCTTGCTCGAGCAACTTGGCGACCGTCAGGGCGATCTGGCCGTTGTCGGGCTCGGAAGCGGCCTGGATGGTGGAAAGTGTGACCCCGCAAATGGCGGCAATCGTGGCGTATTTTGTAGCGGCTCGGAGTGAGATCATTGCTAATTTGGATCGTGACAGGTTTATCTAAGAATGCAATTGGCTATGCCGGTGCCTGAGGAGTCGTTCCGTGGGTAACCTGATACCAGCCTTTTTTTCTTATGCCAGACTTTGACTCATTTACCGGTGGAGTGTTCGATACGAATTGTTTTTATCTCGCGGCCCCCGAGGGAAATATCCTCATCGACGCCCCGGCGGGTGCGCTCGACTGGCTCCAGCGCAAGGGCTACCGCATCGATCTGCTCCTGCTCACGCACGGCCATGTGGACCACATTTTGGACACGGAGAAAATCCAGCGCACCTTCCAATGTCCAGTCGGCTATCATCGCGATGGCGAGGAAATGCTGAAAGACCCCACGTTTTTCAAGCGCTTCGGGTTCGGCCTCGAAGTGGAGCCGCTCACCGCCGGTGGATTTTTCATTAAGGAATCCGCGCCCGGCACTACCGAGAATTACCTCGGACGCCACTTTCAAGTCCTGCTCGTGCCGGGACATTGCCCGGGCAGCCTGTGTTTTTTTGAGCCGAGTTCCAATCAACTCTACGGTGGCGACGTCCTCTTTGCCGGAGCCGTTGGACGCTGGGACTTGCCCGGCGGCGACCGCGATTTGCTCCTGCGCGGCATTCAGGAAAAAATCCTCCCGCTCGGCGACAACGTGAAAGTATTCCCCGGTCACGGCCCGGTCACGACAGTCGGCCACGAGCGGAAAACGAATCCCTACATCTCGTAGCGCGCATCTGCTTCGGGAGCGCACGCGTTTGCCTCGGTGAGAAATACTGGCGAGGCGATCTGGCGGTTCTTCTCCTCGTTCCCAAGCTCCAGCTTGGGAACGCGATTGTCTTGGAAGCTCTTGCTTCCTGACTGTCAGCAGCGCAGTGGCTTCTAGATCAGACGAAGCAAGAGCTTCGAGAACAAGTGCGTTACCAAGCAAGAGCTTGGAAACGAGGGAATCCCTACGTGGCCTGATTAGCCCAGCGCCGCGCGGACTTTCGCCGCATTCAGCCCCTGCCCTACCATCGCCACGCCGATTTTTGCCGGATTCAACACCTGCGCCGCAGTCGCCCGCAACTCCTCCGCCGTCACCGCAGCGAGCCGCTGTTGCACCTCGCTCGGATCGATCGCGCGTCCGTAGGCGAGAATCGTTTCCCCCAGCCACATCATCTGGTGCGTCGTGCTTTCGAGGCACAATTCCGTGTGGCCGATGCTGTAATCCTTCGCTTGGCGCAGCTCGCGGGCGGAAATCTTTTTGTCCGCCAGCTTACGAAATTCCCGGCTCATCAGGCGCACGGCCTTGTCCACTTTTTCGGCGTCAAGCCCCACGCTGATGTTCAGCAATCCAGTGTCCTCCAGGCACATCGTTTCCGACTGAATGGAGTAGCACAGGCCGTGAGTTTCGCGCAGTTGCTGGAAGAGCCGGCTGCTCATGTTTTCGCCGAGGATCACGCTCAGGAGTTTGGTCGCGAAACGGCCCGGATCGCGGCGGCTGACGGAATGCGCGCCGAGAGCCAGATGCGATTGCTCGGTGTCGTCCTCGATGGCGCGAATCTCCGGCTTCCATTTGAGTCCCATCCATTTCTGGAAAGTGGGCAGCGGACCGGCTTTCAGCTTGGAAACGAGCGGTTGCAACGCCGCCAGCGCCTCGCCGTGGGTCACGTTTCCAGCGACGGCGATCAAAATCGTGGAGGCGTTATACATTTGCCGGACGAAGTTTTGCACCTTGCGCCGGCTGAAAGTCGCCAGCGTTTCCACCGAGCCAGTGAGCGGACGGCCCAGCGGATGTTTTGGCCACATCAGGTCGGTCAGCACCTCCTCGGCGTGCTGCGACGGCTGGTCTTTATACATCAAAATTTCCTCGCGAATGACCTCGCGCTCCCGCTCGATCTCATCGGACTCAAACCGCGAATTCAGCACCATATCCAGAAGTACATCCCCCAGCAGCGGCAAATATCTCGCCCCGGCCTTGGCGTAATAACAGGTGTGATCCTCGGTCGTAAAAGCGTTTACAAAACCGCCCACGCCCTCGACGGCCTCGGTGATTTGCCGCGCGCTGCGCTCCTTCGTTCCCTTAAAAAGCATGTGCTCGACGAAATGCGAAATGCCGCAATCCTCCGCAGCCTCATGACGCCCCCCCACGGCCACCCAGACGCCGACGGTGACCGATTTCATGTGCGGCATCGCGGCGGTAGCGATGCGGGCTCCGTTGGGCAGGGTTGTGACTTGGTAAATACCCTCGAGGACGGTCGGGGCGGGGGCTAACTTTCGACCTTTTCGTCCAACGAGAGGGAGGTGAGAGCCAGACGGGCCAGAGCGATGTCGCATGAATAAGTGATCTTGAAATTAGGGTCCTGCGCGGGAACTAACTTGACGCGATCTCCCTGTTTTGCAACCGCCGATACTTCGTCGGTAACGATGTCTCCAACAGCGAGGATCTTCTGGTAAGCGGCCCGAAGGCGTTCGGCCTGAAAGACTTGCGGCGTCTGCATCGCCCAAAGATGCGTGCGATCCACGGGCTCCTGGACGAAACCGTCGGCGTCGGTGCGCTTTAAGGTGTCGGTTACAGGAGTCGCCAGACTGGCGGCTCCGTGGGTTCGTGCGGCGGCGAGCACGGCCAGCAGATCGCGCGGTGACAGGAGCGGACGCGCGGCATCGTGGACTGCAATAAAATGGAACTCGGCTGCAACTTTTTCCAATCCGGCGGCGACGGAGAAATGACGCTCGGTGCCTCCCGGCAAAACGTGGGTCAGCTTCGGAAACTGAGTCGTTTCGGACTGGAACTCAGCGAGGTTTTTCTGCGAGGCAACGAGGACGATCTGGCCGATCTCCGGGCAGTCCTGCAACGTCCGCAAGCTGTGCCGATAGACCGGACTTCCATTCAAATCGGCGCGCAGTTTGTCGAAGCCCATCCGCTGGCTGCTTCCGCCGGCAACGACGATGGCGGCGGCGCTGGCCATGCGTTTAAGCGAGCGCTTTTTGCACCGCCTGGCTGAGCGTTTTGCCGTCCACGCGACCAGCGGCTTTGGCGGTGGCGACTTTCATCACGATGCCCATTTGCGTCTTGTTCGTCGCGCCCGTCTCGGCAATGGCATCGGCCACAATCGCATTCAACTCGCTCTCCGACAGCGCCTTGGGCAGATACGTGTTGAGGATTTCCATCTCGGCTTTTTCCTTCGCGGCAAGCTCGGGACGTCCGCCTTTTTCAAAACCCTCGACAGAGTCCTGGCGCTGTTTGACTTGCTTGCGAATCACCGCCATCGACTCGGGATCGTCGAGCTTGGCGTCGGCTCCGCCTTTTTCGATGGATGCATTTTTCAGCGCGGCCTTGAGCAGGCGGAGCACGGAAAGTTTGTCCGCCGCCTTGGCTCGCATGGCGTCTTTGATGTCGGAATCGATCTGGTCTTGGATGAGTATCATGGGAGTCGTTTGGGGAAATTATTGGGCCGCCGCCGTCTGCTGGCGAATGCGTTCTTTCTTGGTCTCGGCGTTCTCGCGAATGCGGGTGATTTCGTGATTCAACTGCCGTTGCAAACTGTCCACCTCGGCGAAGTTTCCACTGGCTTTTTCCTTCACGATCTCGCCTTGCAGGAAAAGCTCCTTCTCCGCCACTTTGGCCATCGCCTCGGACTCGATTTCGGCAATCGCGGATTTCTGCTCCTCAGTCAGGGTAACGGTCGGCGCGCTTTTTTGCAGACGCTCCATGGCAAGTTCGTAGGCGGATTTCATAAAATTAGGGGATGCTCGTGGCGGAGGGGGTGGGATTCGAACCCACGGAGCCTTGCGGCTCTCCAGTTTTCAAGACTGGCGCAATCGACCACTCTACCACCCCTCCTTTTCGGCAGCCGCAGACTAACGCACTTTCCATAAACGACAAGCCGCAAAACGGCGCGATTGCCCCAGCCACCAGGCGGTAATCAGCCCAAACCACGCACCGAAACAGACGTCGGAAAGGTGGTGCGCGTCGATCATCATCCGGCTCGCGGCCATGATCACCGGCGGCACGAGCCAGAGAAAGGAACCGGGCTTCCGGCGAAAGGCGAGCACTGTGAAAAAACCGAACGCCGTCGCCGTATGACCACTCGGAAACGAGCTGTATTTGTTCTGCCCAAGGAGCCATTTGCCATCGTGACGCAGCCCATACCAGCCGGGCTCGACTTTGATATTATTCGGCCGCGTCCGACCCGTGGTGAGTCGCAGCGTATTGGTAACCGCCCCAGCGATGCTCGAGGCGACGATCATCGTGACGACGAGCCGCAGCAGGCCGGACCGCTTTTTCCACCAGGCCCAGACGAGAAAGGGCAGCACGTAAAGCATCAGCCACGGCCAGTCGCCGTAGTCGGAGATGAGGCCCGCGAGGTTTTTCAGCGGCTTCGTCCGATGCTCCGCGATGAAACGAATCACGGCGTCATCGAGGAAAAAACTCACGCCGCATAGCACGCCAAAGAGCCCGAGAAACAGCACCTGCAACCGGCGGCGCTTCCGCAAACGCGCGGCCTGGTTTTGCATTTGAGTTTGATTCAAATGGGAATCCTCGGTAGGGCTGGACATTCCGCTTCTGTAGCAGAAAACCCCGAAACCGCCACGCATGACCTTACCGACCACCCCGAGCCTGCGGCATTACGCGTGGCTCTTTCTGACCGTGGCGCTCTTCCATTTTGCGGGCACGTGGAGCTTGCCGCTAATCGACCGCGACGAGCCGCGTTTCGCCGAGGCTTCGCGGGAAATGCTCCAGCGCCGGGACTACGTGGTGCCGTATTTTAACAACCAATATCGCTTCGACAAACCGCCGCTAACCTACTGGCTGCAGATCTCCGCCTACCGCCTTTTCGGCGACAACGAAGCCGCCGCGCGACTTCCATCGGTTTTGGCAGCGGCGGGAGTGGCCGTCATCTTGCTCGCGTGGGGAAGTCGAATGAAAGACGCCGCGCTGGGCTGGCGGGCGGCGATTATTTTCACCCTCAGCCTGCAAGTCGCGCTCCATGCCAGGGCCGCCGTGGCGGACATGCTGTTGGTCTTTTTCGTCACGCTCGCCGCCTGGGCCGGATGGGAAATGCGCAATGCGCTCAAAGTCCGCTGGTGGCTGATCGCTTTCGGCGCGCTGGCGCTGGGTTTCCTCGCCAAAGGCCCCATCGCCTGGCTCCCGCTCATCCCCATCGGAATGCAACTCCGCTCTAAAAAAGACGGGCTCGCGTTTGCCGCCGGGGTCGTCGCGATGCTCGGCCTCGTCGCGCTCTGGGGAATCCCCGCGCTGGAGCGAACCAACGGGCAATTTTTCAACGTCGGCATCGGCAAACACGTCGTGGGCCGTTCCGTCGCTACGATGGAAGGTCACGGCGCGAAAGGTCTGCTCGGCTATCTCGGGACGCTGCCGTTTTATTTCCTGACGGTCTTCGCGTCGTTCGCACCGTGGTCGTGGTTTCTGCCGCGCTTGGTCGGAAAATGGAGAACGCTTTGGGAGTCGGAGCATTATCTGGTGCTGCTGGTTGTGCTCTATTTCGGCGTCTTCACCTTGGTAAAAACCAAGCTCCCTCACTACACGTTGCCCGCGTTTCCCATCCTCGCCCTGCTCGTCGCCAGTCTGCTGACCACCCTGCAAGTCCGCAAGTTCGCCATTGGCATGGGCGCGTTTGTGCTCCTGCTCTCGCTGGTCGTTTTCCCATGGGCTGCGCGGCTTTTTCCGGCTCCCGCCTTCGCCGCCCAGAGCGCCGCTGTTCTTAAGCCGGAAATGGAGTTTGCCAGCATCGAATTTGTCGAGCCGAGTCTGGTCTGGTCCTTCCGCAAAACCGTCCGCGGCTTCCACTCGAAGGTTGATTCCCGCAAAGCCGCCCGCTGGATGTCGCAGCCCGGCGCGCGCTTTTACATTGGTCCCACGAATGAAGTCGCCGCCGCCTTTCCCGCTCCCGATCCCGGCTGGAAAATTTTCCATCACACCGGACGCAATTTCGCGAAGGGCGACCGCACCGATCTGACCATGCTCTTGAAGACGGATTGAGCCAGATTTGCCTCTAACTCCGCCCATTTTCCCGCTTCCCAAGGCGAGTCCGAGGTGTATCGTAAATCCATGCTCTCCAGCCGCATCCTCGCTGTTCTCCTCCTCACTTCCACCCTGCTCCGCGCCGATCTGGTCATCGTTCAAGACGTCGATGCCATGGGCCAGCAGGTTTCCATGACCCTGAAAACCAAGGGCACGATGATGCGCGTCGATCTTAATCCAAAGATGAGCATCCTCATCGACGGCGCGACCGGCGACATGAAAACCCTCATGCACGACCAGAAAATGTTCATGTCGATGAACATGGACGCCATGAAAGGCATGATGCCCGCCCCGAAGCCCGGCGCGACCGCCAAGCCCACTTTGAAGGCTCTCGGCAACAAGCAAAAAATCAGTGGCTACGACACCGAGGAATATCTCTACACCCAGGGCGACACCGTTTCCCACCTCTGGATTGCCAAGGATTACCCGCACTACGACGCCTTCGTCAAAGTCATGGAAACCCTCCGCAAAGGCCCCATCGGACAGATGAGCCCGCAGATGCAGATGGACATGACCCAACTTCCCGGGATGCCGCTGAAAACCATCGTGGACATGGGCGGCAAATCGGGCACCAGCGTCGTCAAATCGGTCGAGGAGAAAGATCTCGACCCATCGGATTTCGTCGCTCCAGCCGACTACAAATCGTTTGCCATGCCGACGATTCCCCCACCCAATCAATAACCCGCCTCATTGCCCATGAACACGCCGGAAGCTTCTCCCCCCGAGCCGCCTCCCTATAGCGATGTTCTGCCCATGGACCTGGTGCTGGCGTCCACTTCGCCGCGCCGGATCGAGTTGCTCTCGCACCTCGGCCACACCTTCCGCATCGTCCCGCCCGGAGTCGAGGAAAGCTCCGCTGGCCACCTCACGCCGCGCGAACTTTCCCTGCTCAACGCCAAGCGCAAGTCGCACGCCGTCGCCGCTTTTGAGCCGACTTCCATCGTTATCGGAGCCGACACCGTTGTCGCCATCGCAGGCGAAACCCTCGGCAAACCGGCCGACCTCGACGAGGCGCGCTCCATGATTCACAAACTCAGCGGACGCACCCATCAAGTCGTCACCAGCGTCTGGATCACACGCCTGCATCCGTTTCACATGGTCGCCTTCACCGAAGTCAGCGAAGTCACTTTCCGCTCACTCGACTCGCATTCGATTCTGGCTTACTTGGAAAAAATCGATCCGCTCGACAAAGCCGGTGCCTACGCCGCTCAGGAATATCGCGACGAAATCATCGAAAGCATCCAAGGCTCGCTCGACAACGTCATCGGACTCCCCGTCGAATCCGTCGCGCTGGCCCTTACGGAATTCTAAATGCCCAGCGTCCTGATCGTCGGCTGCGGCTACCTCGGGCGCGAAGTTGCGCGGCGTTTCTTCAAGTTGGGTTGGAACGTCACCGCCTGGACCAGCGCCCCGGAATCGGCCCAACGCGAGGGCGCGGCGGGTTTCCGCGTGTCGCCGGTGGACATCCGCGAATTGGACTGGATTCGGCGCATCGGCCAGCGCGACGGCCCCTACGATTGGGTCATCAACTGCGTCAGCTCCGGCGGCGGCGACTCGGAGCGTTATCGCGAAATCTACCTCAACGGCACCGCCAATCTCATTCGCGGACTTATCTTTGACCGCCTCCTTTTCACCAGCAGCACGTCGGTTTACGGCCAGACCGATGGAACTCCCGTCTCCGAGGATTCGCCCACGGCAATGACCACCGCCACCGGCCAGATCCTGCGCGACACCGAGGACATCGTCCTCGCTCGCGGCGGCATCGTCGCCCGGCTCGCGGGCATTTACGGACCCGATCGCGGCGCGATGTTACGCCGGTTTCTGGAAGGAAAATCCACCCTCGACGGCGACGGCAGCCGCTGGCTGAACACCATCCATCGCGACGACGCCGTGAGTGCATTGGAACTCCTCATCACCACGAACGCCGACTCCGGCCTCTACAACGTCGCCGACGATGGCGGCCTGACCCAGCTCGCCGCCTTCCAATTTCTCGCCGAAAAACTCCAGCGTCCCCTCCCTCCATCCGCCCCGCCCAATCTGGAGCGCAAACGCGGCTTCTCCAACAAACAAGTCCTCAACACCCACCTCCGCGCCCTCGGCTGGAGTCCGATGTTCCCCAGTTTTCTCGATGGACTCGAAGCTGACTTGAGCGAGCTCGTTATTTAGCCACTGCGGGAGCCATCGCGGCCTCGGCGGCGGGGAAATCGCGCAGGCTCACGGCCTCGGCAGTCGGGAAATCCTTCGGCACGGTCTCATCGACCGGACGCTTCGCCAGCCATTGCAAGGCCCGCACGAGGAGCGTCTGAAAGTCCGCCGCGCGCAGATCCACCGGGTCCGCCTCGTCGTGCCAGATATGACCGTAAGTCGAATTGAACACCCGGCCCTCGCCGTAGTTTACCACCCACTCGATGGGCCAGCGCTCGCCCGTTTTCGGATCCTCCGCCCACGAGAGAACCGTCAGATTTTCGGCCGGTCCACGGACATAGGTATAGACCTCGATGAGCGGCGTCTTCCATTGCGCTGGAAGTCCGGCGTGAATCGGATGCGTGCCGAGCTGATGTATCACCCGGTCCGTGCGCGCCCCGTGGCTGGTGCCATTTCCCTGGCCCGGCGGGATGCGCTCGATCGTGCCGTCGACCTGCACGCGGAGGGCGGTGCCGACTTCTTTTCCGCGCCAGCCGAGGCCAATCATCGAGTTGTAAGCGGGCCAGGTGGCGAAGGCGTTGTTGGCGGAATGGAGAATGAACAACCCGCCGCCGTCGTGCACGAAATGCTCCAGACCCTCACGAGCCGGGGCGGGCCACATCGGGCCGCGACCCCCGAGGTCGTTGCAGGTCTGGATGACGACATCATAGTTCTGAAAGGTCGGACACCACGCCGCCGTCGCCGCCGCCGGATCGAGCGGCACGGTGGACACAGTGAGCTCAAACCCGCCCGCGTTTTTAAGGACATCCGCCGTCAAGCGCGTGGTGCGCTGCCAGTCGTGATTCCCATATCCATCGACCAGCAGAACGCGGATCGGCGCCGCCGCTGCCGCCGTGGTGAATAGGATGGAACTCAAAAGCCAGACGCTTAGGAAATAGGGGAACACCCAGCGAAAGTAGCTAGGTCCGACTATGATTCAAGCATCTGCTCTGACCTTGAGTATCACGGCGTTGACATTGCCAGGGCAACCTCCTATTCCCTGCGGAACCCATGAGTCTCTCCCCAACATTTTCGAGTCCAGGTGGAATGCGGAGACGGTCCAGATGGAAGTGGAGTTTCGTGGTGCTATTGCTGTTGTCTCTGCTGGCTCAAAGCTCCCTCAAGGCGAGCCTCGTCTATGGCCCCGGCAGCTTCATTTTAAATGATGGCGACGTGTATTCCAACACTGGCAACTACATTGGCTCCTCATCGGGCTCCTATAATTACTCCAGTGGTAGTGTAACCGCGACTAACACAGTAATTAATCCAGGGTGGCTTGGTTTCCAAGGCACTTGGTCGAATCAGCCGCACACGCTTACTGTCTCTGGAGTCAATGGCACCGTCACGAAGTCGCCTGATCTCGCTATCTATGAATATAACACGACGGTGACGCTCACAGCGGTGTCCGATCCAGGTTACGCGTTCATCCGGTGGACGCAGGGTCCCGCTCATCTCACCTACACCTCCACCGGGGTGGGACCGAATGGCGTTTCGACCGTCGCTCACGACTATTGGACCGTCGGCGGGAACGTCGTGGGCACCTCCCCCACTCTGACGGTGACGACATGGGCGGATTTCGATCTCAGGGCCGAGTTTGCGCCGATCAGCCGGATCATTTCCCTCGACGGCAACGGGTTGGTCTGGGACCAGCAGGTGATCGGTGAATCGAGCCAGAAGATATTTAACATCAAGAACACTGGCAACTCGCCACTCACGATTACGGACATCGTTTACCCTGCGGGATTCAGCGGTGCCTGGTCCGGTTCGATTGCTCCCGGGGCGAGTCAGACCGTGACCGTCACCTTTGCGCCGACGGCAGCGGGCACCTATTCGGGCGACATCGAGATCCACTCCGATGCCACCAGCGGCAATAATACCCTCGCCATTACCGCCATCGGCGAAGTGGCCTACAAGCTCACCGGAAACAGCTCCTTTAGGGGTTTATGGGGGTTCACTTCTCTCGTTCAGTACACAGCGCCTACGGAGTGCCTGTATTGGACTGGCTCGGTTGTAAACGTGCAGGCTCTGCCGGTGACGGGCTATGTCTTTCACGATTGGACGGAGAATGGACATGTCGTGAGCACGTCGCCAACGTTTGCCCTCACGATTCAGGCCGCGCACACGATCCGGGCCAATTATGTTCACGCTTACTCCGGGATCCGGCTAACCGGCTCAAGGAGCTTCGGTAACCGGAAACTCCGTTCCGTGTCCGGGCACTCTTTGACTCTCTCCAACTCTGGTAACACTCCCATCCAGAGTACGGGCTTGCGCATCGCTAATCAAAGGGGAGCTACCCGGCAGATTTTCCAAGGCGATTGGTCGGGCTTGCTGCAACCCGGCGAATCTCACCGGATTGTCATTCGATTCCAGCCCAGCCGACGCATTGGTTATTTCTATCGCATTACCCCGCTGACGCCCGACACTGCGGCTTCTGTGGACGGATTGAGCATCACCGGCTCGGGGATTTAAGCCGAACGCGAGTCGAGTTAGACTCGGTTCAGGGCGCTGAGGATGGCTTGGATGCTGGCTAGTTCGATGTTGGTGTTTTCACCGGCACCCCATTTGGTCTGGCCGTTTTCCAGTTTGATCTGGATGTAGGCGATGGCGCTGCTGTCGCTGCCGCTGCTGAGGGCGTGCTCTTTGTAGTAGGCGACGGAGAAGGAGGGAACTCCGATCTTTTCCAGGGCATCGACGAAGGCGGCAATGGGGCCGTTGCCCTGGCCGACCAAGGAAACGAGGCCGCCGTCGCGCAGGACGCTGGCCCGGCATTGGTAGATGCCGCTGCTGCCGTCGGCGTGAAAGTGCTGCAACTCCCATGGGGTTTTGCGCTCGATGTATTCTTTCCAGAACATGCCGCGCAACTCGGCGGCGGTGACTTCGCGGCCGAGGGCATCCACGGCGTCGTTGGCGATGGGGCCGAACTCGCGCTGCATGTCTTTGGGGATTTCGATGCCGTATTCGGCCTCCAATAAGTATGCAACTCCGCCCTTGCCGCTCTGGCTGTTGACGCGGATGACTTCGCGGTATTCGCGCCCGATGTCGGCGGGGTCGATGGTCAAATACGGGACGTCCCAATGTTCCCGAGTCTCCGTTTCGCGCTCAGCGAGTCCCTTTTTAATGGCGTCTTGATGCGACCCGGAGAAGGCGGTGAAAACCAGCTCGCCGCCATACGGGTGACGCGGCGGAACGGTCATCCCGGTGGTGCGTTCGTAAACGGAGGTGAGCGCGGCCATGTCCGAGAAATCGAGTCCGGGATGGATGCCGTGCATGTAGAGATTCAGCGCGACGGTGACGATGTCGAGGTTGCCGGTGCGTTCGCCGTTGCCGAAAAGCGTGCCCTCGACGCGTTCGGCGCCGGCCAGCAAGGCGAGTTCGGTCGCAGCCACGCCGGTGCCCCGGTCGTTATGCGTGTGCAGGCTCAGCGTGACGGAATCGCGTCGGTGAATGTGGCGCGACATCCATTCGATCTGGTCGGCGTGAACGTTCGGCATGGCGACTTCGACCGTGTTCGGCAGGTTCAGGATCATCTTCTTTTCCGGCGTGGGCTGCCAGAGATCGATGACGGCGTTGGAGATTTCCAAGGCGAAATCGGGTTCTGTGAGCGAGAAAGACTCGGGCGAATATTGCAGGCGCACGCGAGTTCCAGTCAAACGTGGGAGGCGGTCGAGAATCCATTGCGCGCCTTGCAAGGCGATGGCTTTGATTTCCTCGCGAGATTTCCCAAAGACGACACGTCGCTGGGCGGGCGAGGTCGAGTTGTAGAGGTGAATGATGACGCTTTTCGCGCCGATCAACGACTCAACGGTGCGTTCGATGAGGTCTTCGCGGGCCTGCACAAGGCATTGAATGGTGACTTCGTCGGGGATGCGATTTTCCTCGATGAGGCGGCGGTTGAAGGCGAATTCGGTGTTCGATGCGCTGGGAAAGCCGACTTCGATTTCTTTGAAGCCGCATTTTACGAGGGCGTCAAAAAGCTCGAGCTTCTGGGAGACGTTCATCGGCACGGCGAGCGCCTGGTTGCCGTCGCGTAGATCGACGCTGCACCAGATCGGCGGCTGGGTAAGGGTGCGATCGGGCCATTGCCGGTCGGGCAAATGGACGGGCGGGTAAGGTCGGTATTGAGTGGACGGATCGGAGATCATAAGGACGGTGTGTTTTCTGCGAATGCTGGCAGGGCGTTCTCACAGGGAAACGCAGGATAAGAAAAACGACCGGACACCTCCAGCTAAAGTCCTCGGGCCGTCTGAGTTAAAGACGAATGGCTCCACCTAACTCGACTTTCATCGAGCTGTGGAGCTGGCTAAGGAGGAGCAGGAGTGCGGACACGAGGAGAGGATTGGCCGGGAGCTGCGAAGTGTCAAGGCGCGGGTTGCGTTTCGGCGATGCGATGGTAGTTTGGGTTCTCCAGAAATGGGGGCGTACTGGTCTCGACTTTTGATAGACGAGGTAAGTTGCATGCAGAGGATGATTCGTTGGCCTCTTAAAAAATCGAGTCAAAACAAATAAACGCAGAATCTAACGATCTCGCTCTCGCGGCCTAAAGTGCCGTGACGTTGGCCACACGACACCTGCTAGTGGGGCCAGCGACGACAGCAGGGTAGCTTGGGAACGGATTGACCGCGTTTCCCGGTGAAATATTTCGTGGTCGACCGCGTTAGGCAATGTGTCCGTTCATAGCCGAAGCGTCAGATTTTTGACGGAAGAAGCATGTGGTGATTTGCAGCGTTCGTTTTAAGGACAGGGGTTCGACTCCCCTCGCCTCCACCATTCTGATTATCAACGACTTACGATGAATTCCGTCGCAAGTAGGAACATAAGTGGGAACAAGTCCGCCGCCTTCCGTGTAAATCCGTGTGGGGGGCTATCTCGTTTCCTTTTCAACTAATTGCAATCTGTGGCATGAGTTTTCCCCACGGGCAGGAAAGTGCCTGCTGGATTCTAAACGCCGTAGTGATCAAGACGTTGATTTTCCCCGCCTCGATTTTTTGCACAGTGCGGATGTTCAAATCGGCAAGTTCCGCGAGCCGCTCTTGTGTAATCTTCCGCGCAGTTCGCTCGCGTCGCACGTTTGCGCCGAATTCCGAAATTTGGGCTGCAATATCGCGTTTAGGGAGCACGCCCCATTAAGCCGGGTAAAAAGGCATTGACGGGAACGGCGCAACAGGCCGTAAGATTGCACCTATGAAATGTTGCGCCCCTCGTGCCTTTGCCCTGCTTTTAGCGTATTTGGTTCCGCTTACTGCTGACGACATTACCACCCTTGCCGGCAAAGAATATAAGGGCGTCCGAATTAGTCGGACCGAACCCGATGGGATTGTCGTCGTCACGGATTCTGGAATTGAAAAATTACAGTTTGGATTACTCCCAGCGGACGTTCAGAAAAAATACGGTTATGATCCCGCAAAGGCAGCCAAATACCAAAAAGCAGTTTATGACGCCTACATCCAGCGCACGAGATTGGAAAACGAAGGGCCGTATGCGGGGACAAATCCTACAACGCAGAAAATAGAAGCGTCTTCATTAACGACTTCACAGGTCGAGGAGGCAAAAACGCGTCCAATTCTAAACGCTAAGGTATTGATGGGAGCTTACGACGAAAACGAACTCAATGCGGACGCGATTGTCAAAGGTAAAGTCGGGCGAATACGTGGCACCATTACCGACATAAGCCGCGATTTATTAGGAATTCCATACATCATGCTAGATGATTGCGTGCGTTGCGCTTTTGAAAAAGCCGACACTGAGAGATTGTCGAGTTTGAGCAAGGGGCAAAACGTTATCGTCATCGGTCAAATCGACGGAAAATCGCTGGGAATTGTCTCCGTTCGCAAATCCTTCATCGGACCATAGCGGCCCGGCCCGAATCTTTCGGACCATCTGACTAGCGGGCGCGTTCCCTTCAGAACCTGCTACTTGCATTGTCACTCAAAGGACCCTGTGAAATGAAAAGACACGACAATAAGTTTTTGGCTGTCTGACTAGCGAGCGCGTTCCCTTCAGAACCTGCTATGCGAAAAAAGACCCGAAAGGACCCAACGATTGCGAAGCTCAAATTGGAATATCATTATCGTCCTCTACGCAGTCTTCCGCGCATAGGCCTGTCCCGGTCACGCAATCCCTCAACACGCGAGTAAGGCTCTTCGTTAATGAAGTCCGGCGCGTCTTTTCTTTTTTAACAACCCACAGGAACAGTTGCCGGCATTCATCTGCGGAGTCGTAGGTGTCAATGGATTCAGCACATTCCCGCGTCCATATAGTGACAGGTAAAAATCCCAAGCCGGATCGCACTGCCACGTCATCCCACACTTCGATGATTAAGCGTTGCTTGTCTGTGTATTTATAAAGAGCCGCATTTTCCGGCAAATGATCGTGTAATCTTTTTTCTGTTTCTTCTTCCTGTTCTTTAAGAGGTTGCGACTCGACGGTGTTTTTCCGTGACGCATTCATAGATGCGCCATCGTGTCGTATCTGTAAGAGTGTGTAAGTCGATCTCATCTTGCGCCACCCGTCTTGAGTTGGACGGGAGTTTTTTTTAACATGGACCAGCCCCAATTCTTCTAGGCTACGAATGCACCGCTGTAATGTCCGAGGTGAAATCCCCGACAATTCTGCAAGCGCATCTTGAGTGATCTGAAAAGTTTCCGAACCCGAATCGCTTGCGGCCTCAGAAAGTCCGTCATAAAGGCTCAAAGTTGAAAGGTGATGTTTTTTTTCCACCTCGCTACGAATTCTCCTTCGTGCAAACTTATCTTGCCAACAAAAATGCCCGTCGCTGATCTTGCGGGGTCGCGCTAAATGGCTAGAATTCATCATCATTCGATAATTCCGGTGTCCCTTGCCGTCGAAGTTGGGGATGCCGGAGTTTTTATTTTCCCGTCAACGGGTAGGAATGGGATTTAGCGAAAACCTCATTGCTGGTTTCCGCAGTTTCGTTTGAATGGCTTCTCTGCCCCGCATAGTTCGGGGGTCCATTACTTGGCATCTCTCTCCATAGCGGCAGCCCGCTCACAATATGAGGACAAGCTGTCGAAACTAATGATACGGATTCCGCGCAGTGCGCCCCGCTTTTTCAGCGATGTGCTTTTGATTTCGCCGGACGAAATGAGTTCGTAAATCGAGCTTCGACAGATTCCGAACATGCGCACGGCTTCCGGCACGCGCATCCATTCGATTTTATTAGCTTGATGATTAGCCTCGTGACTGACGGCCCCGGTAGATGGTGGATTAACTTGCATATACCGGGACGTTCATCTGATTCGCCTGAATCAAACAGGAAGTCAGAAAAAACGTTACTTCCGATTTATCGGCTTCCTCCCACGGATGCCTTTACTAATTGGTAAATCCAGACGTTCGATGATGTCTGTTACACCTCGTATGCTAGGGATCAAATTTGCCGCGATGTCAGATTTCATCTTGCTATAGATGTCTGGCACTGTCGGGAGTTTCCCATGTTCGGTGCAAAAGCTCTCATAAGCCCTTAAAACGTTCACTTGATTAGGCGAATGAACCTCATCGGCTTTAAGATTTTTTAGAGCTTTATCTATCGCTGGCAATTCACCGGAAAGTGCCGCGTCTATCAGGTCGTTCCCGATAGCGGCTTTGTCTATTGCAAGCTGTTCCCGCCAATTTTCACCCATGCAAAATGCATATGCACTGTCAGACGACTGTTTTGCGTTACGCTCCCAGCCTAAGATGCGTCTTGCCAGCCTGAAAATTCGAGTATCACCGTTGTTCCCGTGATGCGCAGTAATCCAACGATGAACAAGTCTCGTTCGTAGTTCTCCTATGATCATGAATTCTTCGCGAGACTTTTCTTTCGGCATGAGCTTATTGGAGTTCCGGCAACGAATTAGCCGCCTTTTGTAAAGCCTCTCTACCGACATGCGTATAATGTGCGCTCATTTGCTCGCTGTCGTGCCCTACAAGCTCCATAACCGCCGCCTCAGGTATTCCGGCGTCTTTCATTAAAGAAACGGCTGTGTGTCGAATGCAATGAAAGCTCAGTCCCCCCGTGCTACTCCCACGACCCCTGCCTTCACCCTCGCCGGCAACTTTCCGGTGTGCTTTCTTTTCCCGCAGTCCCGCCTGTGCCAATAAATCGGCGAATTGATTCGATAGATGACCCGTTTTTCCCTGTTCCTTTACGATTGAAAATGCTTTGGGGTGCAAGGGTTCCGCCGGATCATCGGAAACGGAAACATTCTCAAGACGCTTCCGCAATGGCAGTGCAATCGGGAGAATCAGACTTTTCCCCGTCTTGCGTGTGATGACGCGAATCTCATCCCGCTGTAAATCGACATTCTGCCAAGTCAAACAAGCCAAGTCTCCCAGCCGTTGCCCGGTGTAGAGTCCGAAGAGAATCATGCTCTGCCATTCTTCGCCTGCCACTGATAACACCGCTTTCAACTCAGGAATGGTGAAAGGGCGTCTGCGAATAGTTGCCGCCTTTTTGGTCAGGCTTATAAACTCGCAAGGATCGTCTGAAATGAGTTTATCTCGACGTGCCGCCCGAAACACCATCTTGAGTCCCTTCAAGTCATGGTTGACCGTTTTTGGTGCAAGCGTTTTGGCTTGGAAGTTACGGAACCCCACCACGTCATCTGTAACGATTTCGGAAAGTTCTAAATCGGCTCTGCTTCCTAAGAAATTGATAAATTTGGAAATTGCCCCGCTGTAAAATGTCAGAGTGCCGGGAGAGACTTCCGGTTTTTTCCGTTCCAGCCATGAAGCTGAAAACTCCCGAAATGAAATGGAGGGCAAATCCTCACCCGTAATTTCTTTGTGAAGGGAGGTGATGACATCCCGCACCTTGCGAGATGTGCGTTTGTTATTTGCCGCTTCCTCAAATTCATCTGCCAGTTTTTGGGCGAGCTTGCGATTTGTTGTAGCTGTAGAGCGTTTCAGCCGTCTGCCTGTTCGATCCGTGAAGCAGGCAACAAAGTATTTGGAGGTGTTTCGCAGGGTGAGGCTCGCCACGTAGGAACAATAGTAGGAACATCCCGCAACGTCCAAGTAAATCCGTCTTTATGTATCTCACTGGCAAATAAACACTTATGAACGTCCTAAAACGCCATTTTGCAAAACAGGGGTTCGACTCCCCTCGCCTCCACCATTTCTTTCCCGCCTTACGCTTAGTGGCAATGCGAAACAGCTCTGAAAGGGAGGCTGTGTCGTTTACTTGACCTACCACGAACCAAAAATCTGGAGCCAGGTAATATTAGGCCGCTATGCAAGGTGGCATCTTATAGCGGAGCAGAGAATGCGTTGGGTTTCTTCGCTTCGGAAACAGTTTCTCGTGATTCCCACTGCCATCTGTAACGATGGATCCGCGAATCCCACCGAACCTCCGTAGCCATCGTGCCCAAAAGCTGAGGAATCTGGACCATAAATGGACCCCTCAAAGCCCAGTTGATAACCCATTCCCCAACTTTTCGGGTAATCTTCTGTCTCAGGATGTTGAAGGCGCTGCGGCCTCGTGGCTATCTTCACTCGTTCTGAGGACAAAAGCTCGACTCCATCGACTCCGCCAGGAAGTAACGCAGCATAATGCCGTGCTATCGAAAGGGCGTTCAATATTCCATTTGAAGCCGGTATGCATGCTTGCTGGACTTCTTTTCGGTTCATCATTGCGTGCAAGGGGCCAATCCAATCAGGAACTGCCTGGTAAAGTGTAGGAATCGAACTAACAGGCGTAGTGTCATCAGCCTCAAGACGAGCGACGCTGCGGGCGAGGCTTTCGGGTATGCCAACAAACATAGTCTCGATCCCCAGGGGAGCACAGATCTCATCATGGACCATTTGCGAGAATGGTCTCCCGTCCACGCGTCTCGCCACTTCGCCAAGTATCCAACCAAATGTCATCGCGTGATACTCGATTCTTGTGCCAGCTTTCCAGAGCGGTTCCAGTCGTGCGATCTCTGAACACATACGCTCCCACTGAACCAACTCTTCATAACCAATGCCAGCGGGCATCTGGGGAATCCCGGACGCATGGAACAAGACATCGCGAACCGTGATCTCGGCTTTACCATTTTGTGAAAATTCCGGCCAGACATCTGCAATGGGAGCGTCGTAGGAGAGCTGACCGCGTTCAGCCAGAAGATTAATGATCGTGGCAACAAGCCCTTTGGTTGTCGAGAAGACGGGAAACAATGTGTCAGCTGTGACAAGCTCACGAGTTTTGTCATTCGCTATCCCTGCCCATGCATTGACTACGAGTTCACCAGCCACATACACTGCCACCTGGATGCCCTTTTCTTTCTCCTCCGCAACAAACTGGTTGATAAGCTCCTGGATATTGGCCTGAAGAGAATACATGCGCTACCCATGTTAGTTACTCTTCAGATAAGCAACCCAAATGTTCACATGAAGCAATTCTATAAAGTGAATTACACGTGAACTGACACCGCCCATTCCTTCCGCCACAATTCACTTTATGCCCCCTCCGCGTAGCAGTAAACGTCTGCTCACATTATTCTTATTTTTCCCCGTTCTAGCCTCCTTACTTACCGCCTATTCGCAATGTGCGGAAGATACCACCTCCCAGCCCAATATTGCCATGGCAACAACCCGTATCCTTAAATGGAGAGATGACAAAAAAGCTGTCTTCCTCCTATGTTTTGATGATAGTGCCCCCAGTGCCGTCAAGCTTGTTGTCCCTGAACTAAAGAAGAGGAAGATTACAGGCACATTCTACATCAATCCGGGAAACGGCCCCTATAAAAGCCTAAAAAGCGATTGGGAAACCACGGTGCCCGGTCCCGGTATCGAATACGCCAACCATACCTTTACCCATGTCGGGGCAACAAGTGCCGTGCAACTCGACCAAGAACTCGCGCCCTGCAATGATGAAATCAACAAGTGCTATCCTGACCGGAATCCAAAGAGATTGATCTCATTCGGAAGGCCCGGCGGAGTGCCTTGGACAGTATCTCCCGCAGAAACCGAAGCTGCGCTAAAAAAATATTCCTTGATCGAACGCCCTCCATTCATCGGCTATCCATTTCAGATCAAGACACAGGAGCAAATGCTCTCTTATGTGGACAAAACACTCGCCAGCGGAGAAATGGAGCAACTCGTTTTTCATGGAGTAGGCGGCGATTGGTTGGTGACGCCGTTTGAAATGTTTACAAGTTTACTCGACAAATTAGAGGAACATAGTTCTGAACTGTGGCTAACCGATCCAATCTCGTGGCATCAATATCTGACTGAAAGAAAGTTGTCCGAAATCAAAATCCTCGGCTCAACTAGCAGCCAGATAAAGCTGCAACTCGTATCTGATTTCGACACAAATCTCTACGATCTGCCACTTAGTCTGTCCACGGCAGTTCCGAAGGCGTGGAAAAGCTGCTCGATCCAGCAAGGTTCACTCAAAGCGACTTATCCAGTGATAGATGGCCAAGTCTTTTACCAAGCGACACCGGGCAAAGGCGAAATTATAATCGAACCCGCTGGAGCTTGATAGCGGTGTCGAATCATAGA
Organism: Chthoniobacterales bacterium; assembly: GCA_039930045.1. Classification (NCBI taxonomy): domain Bacteria; kingdom Pseudomonadati; phylum Verrucomicrobiota; class Spartobacteria; order Chthoniobacterales; species Chthoniobacterales bacterium. Next base: position 71,194 of record JBDSQB010000012.1, read on the forward strand.
CTCGATAAAAGTGAGATAGGCGATCTAGTCAACCGGCTAGAAGCTAACATTTATTTACCGGTAGCTGAATTCGAGATCACCGCCTGGAGAACCAAAGAGCCCGTATCTTTTCGGGAAAGGCAATTCGGAAAAGAATTAAGCCTGAAGCCTGGAGATTCATGGGGAAAAGAAATTTTCGATTGTGCGTGGTTCCGCTTCGTCGCCAAAATACCCCGCAGTTGTACCCGGCCGCTGGTCGCTCGCATCGATATCAATGGAGAATTATGCATTGTTGATGCCTGTGGCGTGCCCGTTAGAGGACTGACATGCGTCAAGTCAACTTTTGATCCCACTCTCGGATGTCCCGGGAAAACGATATTCAACATTCCCGAAGAATGGATTTCTGAAGATCGCATTGAACTCTGGGCGGAGGCGGGTTGGAATGACCTTTTCGGGGTATTAGTCGGTGAAGGCAGAATCGAGTTCGCAGAAGTTAGCTTTTGCCATCAAGACATTCGCTCCCTTTTCTATGACTTTCAGGTCATCGCTGATTTCATGGACGGCATCGATGTTGCGCATCCATTTTTCGAATTGTTTCATAGCACCATAGCTACGGCTGCCGCACAGCTTACTTCGATAAACACTGATTCGATCGCCCAAGCGGCCGATACTTTGCGCCCCCTTTTCCGACAGATTTCTCACAGCCCGCCACTCGAAATATCGGCAATCGGTCATTCCCATTTGGATTTAGCTTGGCTATGGCCAATACGCGAAACAATCCGCAAAGGAGCACGAACGTTTGCAACGGCACTATACAATATCCAACAAAGACCGGATTTCATCTTCGGATGCAGTCAGCCTCAGCTCTTTTTTTGGATGAAGGAGTATTATCCAGTGCTCTATGCCCAGATTAAAACGGCAGTCCAGTTAGGTAGAATAGAGCCACTTGGGACATTTTGGGTTGAGCCTGATTGTAATATTCCCAATGGCGAATCACTCGTCAGGCAAATTTTGTTAGGATCAAAGTTCTTCATGGATGAATTTGGCTTTGTACCCCGACATTGCTGGGAGCCAGATGTATTTGGCTATAATGGACAACTTCCACAGATTCTTAAAAAGAGCGGGCACGACTATTTCGTTACCCAGAAACTTTCATGGAATATAGTTAACCGTTTTCCGCACCATTCCTTTCAGTGGGTCGGCATAGATGGTACCAGCATCTTGGCGCATATGCTGCCGGAGGAAACCTATAACAGCCCTGCCGCTCCCAAATCATTGCGGAAGATCGCCACGGAATACGCACAAAAAGAAGTATCTAGACACGCGCTGATGGTTTATGGCATTGGAGACGGCGGAGGCGGACCAGATGCAGAACATTTTGAGCGACTCGATCGGGAAAGGCACTTGGCTGATCTTCCGAATGTCGTTCACCGGTCAGCCGCAGATTTCTTGTTGCTTTGGGCCAAGGATGCCAAAGAATTTCCTGTCTGGAATGGCGAACTGTATCTGGAGCGCCATCAGGGGACTTTCACTACTCAAGCTCTAACCAAGCGTAACAACCGTTTATGCGAAACAGCCCTACGCGAAGCTGAATTTGCCGCGACTCTGGGAGAAATTTATGTCGGACTACCCTATCCATCTGAGAGACTGGACGTAATCTGGAAAGAGGTATTACTCTATCAATTTCATGACATTCTCCCCGGCTCCTCTATTAGCCGCGTCTATCTGGAATCCAACGCTCGTTACAAAATACTATTGCAGGAACTAGAGGTAATTATTGAGAACCGATATGGGAGATTGGTCAATACCGGTGATAATTCTGGGAGTCCCATCGCATTCAATTCTCTATCTTGGGAACGCAAGGAATGGGTTAAATATAATCAAAACTGGTATTGGGCAGATGTTCCAGCGATGGGGTGGGCGAAACTTTCACAACCCGAAGCATTTCCGCCCACATCATTTTCGGAAAACACGATTGAGAATGATCATTTAAAAATCGCGTTCGCTGAAGACGGGTGCATTTGTTCCATATATTCAAAGTCGCTCGAATGGGAAGCTCTGGCCAAGAATGAAACTGGCAATCAATTCGTCGTGTTTAAAGATGACGGCGACGCCTGGGATTTCCCCATCAACTATGGAGAAAAGGATGTCTGCCTCTACCTGAAGCAGCCGCCCAGAAAATTGAGTTTGGTTAGATACCGCTCCTTTGTGGATGGTCCAAAAGTCATCATGGAGCAAGTCTATGTGTTCGGCGAGTCTCGACTCACCCAACAAATCTCCCTAACGCACGGCCGAGCGCAAGTGGACTTTGATACCGCCGTAGATTGGCAGAGCTCAAAATCGATGTTGAGAGTTCGCTTCCCACTTGCTGTAACAGCGGCAGAGGCGCGATTCGAGATTCCGTTCGGATCTATTTCCAGATCGACTCTTGAGGCCGACTCTATTGAGAAAGCGCAATTGGAAGTACCTGCACAACAATGGATCGGCCTTTCTTCAGAAGATTACGGCGCAGCACTGATTAACGACTGCAAATATGGCTTTCGAGTGAAAGGTCACACATTGGATATGAATCTTCTTCGCAGCGTTCCACATCCAGGAAAAGCACTTGTCGGTAAAGAGGGTTCTTCAGATCACGGAAATGTATATACGGACTTGGGCGCGCATGAATTTCGCTATTCATTTTTCCCTCATCGCGGCGTGGCAAGCGAGACTACGCTGACGGAGGCTGCACGAAAGCTGAATGTCCCGATAAGAATTGTCGCGAGCGGAAACACTCAATTTTCAAAAGCTACCAACCTCTTGCAATTGTCTAACCCCGCGATAGAAGTAATCAGTGTAAAGCGCGCGGAGCGTGGCGATGCTTGGGTTGTTCGCCTTATCAATGTAACTCCAATAATTCAAGACTTCTCCCTGTTTTCCAACACGTTCGCCAAAGAGATCGTGGAAACAGATCTGGTCGAAAATCCAATCTTTTACAACAGCGATGCCTCCAAGGATCTATTTCGGAAAATGCTTCCGTTTGAGATACGCACCTTTAGATATTCCAATGCCTGATGAGGTCTCAAGATGTCGGTAACTTGATTCGATAATGTGAATAATTCGGCGAGATACCAGTAGCATTCGTCCCTCACCTGCATAACAATCCAGTGATGAACTTATCCCCCGCTCATTCTCTTTTGAAATATTTGTCTCTTATAGCCGGCGTCGTGGCAATTGCGGTAACAGTGGCTAACGCTAAAGAGCTTCTTAAGGAGACTTTTGAAAATGCATCTGGCGGAGAAGAACTGGCACGTTCCTTAGATGCTTCGACCACCTGGATCTGTCGTGGATCGCGAGAAGGTATAGCGGTAACGACCGATCCCTCGGGTTTAAACCATGGGAAAGCAATGAACATAAAAAATGTGCTTTGCTATACAGATATTCCTGAGGCCGAGTTGCAAGTTGGGGATAGCCTGCATCTCACTTTCCGTTTCCGCTATCGCGGGACCGGCCAGGAAAATGCCTTTCCCCTCCGAGTGGGATTTGTTGGCAATGGATCGGGACAGGTCATGGACGGAAATTCTCCCGGTTACTGGTATCTTACGAATCCTAATGCAGCAAAAGGGAATGCCATGATTGCTTTTGAAGAGGGCACTGATGGCGCATTAGGCGGCGGGAGTGACATCGCCGCCTTAGGAAAGGTTGAGGAGGCGAGCCATTGCGGAACTCAAGTATCGAATTTTTCAATGACCGTATCGCGTGGACCGGAAGGTATCACCATTGAGTGCAAAGAAGGTGACGCGGAGTCTTTCTCTCGAGTGGATGCAGCGTCTAAAGTGACTCTATTCAATATACTGGCAATCAGTGTTATTGGATCAGAAGGTGACTTTGTAGTAGATGATATCGATCTAACACTCAAAAAGGCCGACAAGTAACAGAAAAGGACTGTGATATTGATCGCGGCCGAATCATTTTTTAATGATTATGGGCAAAGCTTTTTCTTTCTGAAGAGCCTCTTTCCAGGCAAAGAATTCGGGGAAGTATGGACAGAGGTTACGGGGACCATTTCCGTGGTTTTGCCCGTAATGATCTGAGGTAGGCATGATAATCAATTTTTTAGCCGTATTCATACTGTTGTAGGCGGCGATCACTCCTGCCGGTCGAGCTGCAATATCCAAAAGTGCTACTGCTACCAAGGCGGGACAGTGAATGCGGGATGCAAAATTGATTCCGTCGAAATAGCCAGCCGTCTCCTGGACTTTGGCAAAATCTTTTCCTTGTTGCGCATATTTGGCCATCCAGTATGGCCAAGCGACGCCGCGCGGAGGATTTGCCAATGGTGCGTAATTATCGCATCCAGCCGGAACCATTACCATAGCAACGCTGATCTTGGGAAAAAGACCCGCTACAGCCAGTGACTGCAGCCCACCTTGAGAAGTGCCCGTAACGATTAATGTTTTACCATCCCAATCGGCACGGGAAGCCAGGTATTCCGCTCCCCGGACACACCCAAGAAACATCCCGAGAAAATAGGACGTCTCACGATCCTCATTTCCGATGGCATAATAATTTTTCAAGCTCGTCTCTTTGAGATTTTTGTAGAAGCCTTCTGCTTCATCCACTGGCAAGTCGTGTGCACTAACATTGAGCACTATCCAGCCTGGTTTCGCCTGCGCGATAACCGAAGCTTTGTCCAAACCAAATACGCCCGCCGAATTAACCATTAACATGGCAGGATATTTTCCTGCTTTCGCCGGTTTTGCCAAAATGCCCCTTACGTGAGTTGATCGGATATTGTCCAAGGTCACCTTAAAACACTCCACCCCTTCTGCGTTTTTAATGTTATCCACCGCAACTGCCTCCAGAATCGGGTTTGCAGCCACTGCGTCTAATTCTTTTAACTTTGCCTTCCAGAAAATATCGAAATCATCGGGAGCTGACTTAGCGGGCTGGATTTCATCTGGAGCAATCACGGCTCCGCCCATTGCAATCGGCAGGAGCTTCGAAGAATCCATCGCATATATCTCTGTTAGTAGAGCACCAGGCTCCTCGCGGGATGCCGATATGACTGCGGGTCCACTGGATAAATCAATCGTTCCGCTTAGAACAATGCCAGCAGCATCTTTTTTGACCTTGTATGGTAATGCAGTTAATCCAGATCGATCCCCTTTCACATCAAATGTCCACGTCACTTTCTCATTCCGTGCATAAACACCGTCAGAGTGATCCTGCGAAACTGTAATTTCCGGATCGGCAGCTTGTAAAAAGCTACTGAACAAAATAGACGCGATCAGTAATACTCTGGATTTCATAGATGCTTTACGTCGCTCATGACAGGAAAAGTCGAAAACATAACTTCGTCTTCCGGTTCGACTCGCCAGTTACAGTTTATAAGTTCGAGTTTTGTCACACCAACGGACCAGAGCGGAGCAGTGCCTCCCTCAAATATCCCCATTGAAGCTCTAGCTGTCGGTCTAAGGTCGAGATTGCCTCCCCAAGATTCGAATAACTCGCCCTTGCGCAATAAGTAATCCACTCGGATTAATTTCACGTTGTCTATACCCCCTTCTTTCTCTGAGTATAATGTAAGAGCGTTCTCTCCGACTGCTTCAATGTCTTCAATCAAGATATCTCGTATCAAAAATCCCCCCTCCTCGCTCACATAGCTAACATTGGAAATATGAATTGGCTCGCCTCGTCCCCACCAGTTTCCATGAAACAGATGCGTTGATATTTTGCAGTTTTTTACAACGACGTCTTCCACGTTTGCCTGTCGCGCATAGATACCAATACCACGATTGCTCTGAGTGATTATTAAGTTCTCCAAAACGACATTCCGGACAGGATTCTCGCCGTATCCTACTCTCACAGCAGAGGAACGGCTGCGAAGATTGCAGTTCCGAACATGGATGTTTTCTGTCGTTCCTACTAATCCAGAAAGACCTAGTGCAATCTCCTTCTCGCCGCTGGCATTGCGAAAGCCTGTTATCGCGATGGCGTCGTCACCACAAATTATATCGCAGTTTTCGATAACGGAGTTTTTGCAAGTCGTCAGGTGAATGCCATCATTGTTAGGATGAGTTTCGTCATTATGAATTTTTAAATTGTCGACGACAACGCCATCACAATCCGCACAATGTATTGTCCAGTAAGCGGAGCCGGTAATCGTCAAATTCTCAATTCTTAAATTTTTGCAACGCCCAAAAACCAACATGTTTCCGGGACGGCTTTTAGGACTCATTGGACCTTGAGTAATATCACTCGATCCGTACTCGAGTCCGCGCTTTCCCTGTCTGGTCTCCGATAACAGAAAGTCTGAGGAAAATGGAATGCGCTTATCAGTGTGAAAGAAGGGGCCCGCATTTCCATCCAATTTCCCCTCGCCGGTGAGGAGAATATCATCAGCGTCCAGTGCATAGATCAAACCGTCGATGCATGAACCGACGATTCGATCTTCGAGGTTAGGGCTTCCAATCAGGCAGGCGCCTTTTTGAATATGTAATGTCGTGCTTCCGAATATTTGGAAAACACCTGTTAAAAAGCGCCCCTTGGGCACAAGAATGGTGCCTCCTCCGTTTCGAGCGCACTCTACCGCTGCTGCTTGAAGGGCAGCGGTGTTCATTGTAATCCCGTCACCTCTGGCGCCGAATGATGTAATATCAAATATCATAATCCCACCGGCACTGTGGCCTTGGATTGGGATGCAATATGTTCCAAGGTTTTGGCTTTTATACGCGCCCAGATTTCTGGTCCCAGATCATGACCGAAGTTGGGAAAGTTTTTTATGTCCTTGGGGCATTTCAAATTATTGTAATCTACATAGCTGCAGGTTGGCGGACAAATGACATCGATAAAACCTACTTCAAAATAGATGGGCGTTTTGACGCGCGTGGCAAAATTGGCAGAATCGAAATATCGCAGTGTTTCAATCACTTTAGGATCGGGTTTTCCATCAGGTAGAATAGGTGCCACTTTCGGCCATCCAGCAATTCTACCAAGCAAACCGCCCGAATGATCGCTCAGTCCAGGAACAGCTATAAAAGAGAATGTAACTCGCGGATCCAAGGCAGAAGCCATTAATCCCAAACCGCCTCCCTGACTTACTCCATTGATGATAAGGGTTTTTCCATCCCACTCTGGCTGGGATGTGAGATAATCGATCGCCCGTAACACTCTTAAATACACACCTAGGAAATAATAGGTTTCGCGTGAGTCACGTCCGCGAGTCCGATAATCTTTAAGCTCTCCTGAATCCAATCCGCCATAAAAGGCAGAGGGTTGTCCGTTTAGAATACCATGCGCGTTCATTTCGGCGACTAAAATCCCGTTCTTTGACCATCCGGCTACTCCGTCCAGATTGGCACTTCGCACTCCGGCTCCCGGGACGAAAAGAAGAGCAGGTAGACTCTTGGGCTTTGCTCCAATCGGCTTGCCAATATAGCCAGTGGAAGGCGCACCGATACAATCTGCACTAAACTCGAAGACCTCGACACCATCGCGGTGCGGTGGTAGCGGAACTGGTGTTGTTGTCGCTTTTAAGGGAACAGATGCTAGTTTTTTCTTTTGGTCAGCCCAAAATGAATCGAAGTCAGCGGGGACAGGCAGGCTCGGTTTGATTTCAGTAAGATCGAAACCTGCGGCAGCTAGAGCGGAGACAACCGTCTTCCCATTCTTGTAAGTAACTTTACATTGTAGGAAGCCGGGCTCTTCCAATGTCCCAGTAATGGATGCTTTTCCATTTTTTAGAGGAATCTGCCCCTGTTGACCGAGTGGTAAACCATCTTTTGTCAGCACCCAATCAACGACATCTTCGTTTGCAGGAAGTGAATTATGCTGGAGATCAATATTGAACGTAACTTGTTCCTTTTGATGATAGAGAGCCTCCGGGCGATCGGTATAAACTGAAATGATGTATTCAACTGGAACTTTTCCGTCCGACGAAGTCGCTGCGTGCAACGGAATGACCGCGGTGACAAAAAATAACCCAACAAGAAATCGTTTGATGGCTAGCATAAGAAAACGATTCAAAGCACTGGAGTTATCCTCATTGTTATCGTAGCTAATGCGGTCACGCTCTTAAGATCGATTCCCAGTCTTCTAACCTTTCCGGCCCGGGCCTGATCCTTTAGAATCTCATTTGTAACGGTGAAGGGTGCCCCGCCTGCTTCTATTTCTACTCTGGCCTTTTTGCCATTTTGAGAAACTATCCAGACCCCTGGCTTTTCTTCGGAAACTTCACCGTATGTGATGAGTGCAGTGCCAAATAGCTGGGGACTGCTAAATTTCCCCTGATCTGTGACTGAGACAGTCCCATTTCCTTCTCGTCCATAGACATAATGGCGGGTAAGCTGCGTCAACGACGGCACATTATAGGCCTTGGTTAGATCCAGAACTACGGAGTCCTCGACATCAGAGAAACTTTTCTTCGCAACGGTCGCATAGTATTGGGCGCCTTCTTTTTGAGTTTGTCCTGCAACCTTTGGAACTGAGTGTCCATAGGAATTAATCACCTGATTCTCATATCGGTGTGGTCCGAAAGTATTTCCGTTGTATGGGGTGCTACCTGGATCTACTAGCAATGGCTGCCCCGAGACCGTCACGACAAAGCTGCCAAGATCGTTGTGGCCGTGACTTGTGCCATTGTTTCCGCCTTTGAATGAAAAGCCCAAGCCCTCACGTCCTTCCGGCAACCTGCCTACCAGCACCTGACTTTCCTCGAACCAGTCACGAATGCGATGACCTTTCTCAGCAGGTGTTCCGTCGTTAACGAGAGAAGCTGCTGAGGAATCAAATGCCATGTTGATTCCGTACGCATAGAGAAATGCGCTGAAAGTTCCGTCCAAAGCCAAACTTTTAGGTGCCTGATCCCCCAGGCCATAACGGTGATCGATAATGTGGAAGAGCCACGTACTGGGTTCCTCCATAAAGATCGCATCCGAATACGCAGGATAGACGGCTGGAGCCATGGCAAACCGTCTAGGAAACTGGGCAATTAATTTAATGTTTTCTTTATCGTAAAGATTTACATGTCCCTTCGTTGCGGCCAGAACTGTTTCCGACAACATAATGTAGTGGCCGAACCCGTACTTCCAGTAGCCCATGCCCTCCGTGGAATATCCATCTGACGGAAAGCCTTTAATATAGAAGTCGGTGTATTTTTCGGCGTTGGCAATAATCTCAGCACGCTCTTCGACAGAATCGTCCAGAACCAGCGCAGCCCCCACTATTCCGCTATGAACCACAGCGTTCCAATTGTTGGGATTGTTTCGCCAGAACTCTGGAGGTGAAGTCTTGCCGCGCACTTGATCCAAAAATGGTTCTATGACGCGCTTCCTGACTTCTGCCACAACCTTCTCTCGTGTTCCGCTGGAGAGGCGTTCTCCCAGCATCGAGACCGCTGTTGATAGGTTCCACGCCGTCATGGCCGTGCCAAGATCATTCCATTTGATGAATTTAACGTGGCCGGAAAGAATCCAACTTGGCTCGGAGCAGATCGCATTGATCTCATTTTCTATCGGAGTAAGAAAGCGTCCTTTGTTTTCAATTCCTTCAGCCAACACAAAGTTAGCTAGCCGAAATCGTCGGCGAGTCACCATTTCATCAATCTTACGATCGCCTGTACTACCGGAAAGTGCGTAAGCTTCCTTGCTTACTTCAGGAATTGGTTCACCGAAAAATTTTTCAGCACGACTGATGAGTTGATCTTTTAATTTAACTTCTGCTCCAAGCGCATCCCAAGCTGCGCGATCGTTCAATGATGGCCCTACTCCCTTGGGAATGGGGTCGAGAAATGAGGCTATCTCTTTAACTCTCGCCGGATCAGCCGGTGGAAGGGTCACTGCCGCCAAAATAGAAGCGACTGATGGAATTGAAGAAGAGATGGTCGAGGCGATGGGAGTTACAGTGAAATCGTCAAAATCTGCTTCACAGACCCGCTTTGAATATGCATGAACGGCTAAAGTAAAACTGGCTGCTCCTGCAGGCGAGGTCGTCTCCTTGCTATACTGCGTCCAATCTTTGGCATCTTGCTTAACCTGAATGGCAAGTTCTGGAACCACCGGAATATTTTTTCCCTGAGCATCAAAAAACTGGATCCAAACACCGATTCCACTGGTGGTTAGACAGCGTGACCAGAAGCTAAATCGATAGGATTTTTCTGCCTCAATCGGGTTCTTTCCACTTTGAAACCATGAGCCAGGACCTTCAGTATCTTGCTTTACCCTCAGTCCATTACTTCCTTCATGAGCCGCCTCTTGTGAGACGACACTCAGGGAAGCGGCGGCATCCAGGGGCGAAGCGGTCCAACCTTCAGTCCCCTCCTCGAAGCTACCATTTTTGACGCTGACTTCTGTTTCTGCAGACGCTGTATTTAGTGAAAAGCAAACTGCTGTTAGCAGCGCTGATAATAAAAGGCTATATAGCCGCTTGGGGAGGTACATCCCCAAACCCTAGAGATGAACTCTTACCTAACAAATAATTTTCAGGTCTACTTATAGTATTGCCCGATTGATTATTTTATATTTGAACCGGGCCAACTACCTTGTTTCGCAAGGTCTCGCCCTCAACCCATGAGCCTTCAATTAGAATTTGAAAGCGTTGTGCGGGAACACCCCTCTGGTTGCCGTGGATCATATCCACCAGATAGTTGACTGCAGCGCGACCTAGTAGAGGGTAGTTTTGATAAATTCCAGCGATCGAACCGTCTGGCGTCACTAAATCGAGTGACGCGTATCCACATTCATTTAGATCAATTTCCAACTTCTTCATAAATTGCAAAACTGGCGCATGATGTGAAAGAATAACTTCTGGCAAGCACTCGTGATACCATTTCTCGAAGTCAGCCAATTCGTTTTGGGTATTTCCCTCTAGTGTCAGCATCCTAATGCGCTCTTCCGGCTTGAAGCGACGTTGTTCCGACCAGAACCCTGAAGAAAAGTTTCTATCTGTGCGCTCATCCGTGGAATGAGTTGTCACAAAGCCTATGCGACGATAACCATGCGCACGCAAAGCACGTACCGCCATGCACGCTGACCGATATTGGGCATTGGTAATGAGATGAAGTTTGGGCCGAGCCAGTGAAAAGCCGAAACACACCGCCGAAAAGCTATCCCATTCAAAGTTGATGTGCGACCGGTTAAAGGATTGCGGCGGAATCAACAATCCCTGGATATTCCGAACTCGCAGAATGCTGGCGAGTCTTGATTTTCCCAATCGACCAAGAGAAAAATCCTCCAATTCATAACCTATTTCAGCGCAGCGTGCTTCGGCTCCTTTGCGATATTCGAGGTTATTGGGGCTGACCTGCCCTTTTTTGACCACGGGACACATCCACGCAATTACCCCTTGATGGCGTGTGCGCTTCAATCGCTCACGATAAACTGTCAACGCAGACAACATGGGATCGGGGCAATAGCCCATTTCTGCGGCCATGGTTTGAATCCGCTCCCGAGTTGCTGGAGGCAGTCGCCGACTATCGCGAAGGGCCAATGAGACTGTGGTAATATGCACACCTGCGCGGTTGGCAATATCCTGTTGAGTAACGCGTCCAGAGGAGATCATGATTCTATATATAGCACGACTTTTGGAAAGATCAGTTCCTTTTCAACAACCGTCCTTCCAAAATTGGAGTAGAATCCGAAATGGATATTAGCAATTTCAGAGAGGAAATAACCCATCAACTGACTACTTTTAACATTGCGGAAAAATCCAAGACAATCCCTCTCAAGGCTGGGCAAACTGCCTCCCTTCCCACGGTCTTTGGACAAGGGCGCATCACCCAGTTGTGGATTACATTTCCCGGTTGGTTTTGGGAACATTGGGATCGAACTCGCCTCACTTCTCAATCTCTTTTGAAAACCCTCATCCTGCGAATTTATTGGGATGGTGAAGATGTGGCTGCGGTGGAGTGTCCGGTGGGTGATTTCTTTGGGAATGGACTCTGCGAAATTTCGAACTTCACCTCGCGCTATTTTGGTATGTCGAGTGGGGGCTTCTATTGCAAATTTCCGATGCCTTTTCGAAAAAGTTTTCGGATCGAGTTTGAAAACAAAGATGAACGGATCGACACCGACATTTTCGCAAATGTGCTTTATCAGATCACGCCGGAAGTCGTACCGGATGTCGGTTATTTTCACACGCAATTTCGAACCGGGAAAAATGCAGGACCTGATCCGGTTGAGATCTTTGAGATAACGGGGCGAGGACATTTTGTCGGATGCGTCCTTTCGGCTCAGGCAGAAGAAAAGCACTACCTAAGTTTTTTGGAAGCGCCGGAATACATTTCGATCGATGACGATTGGGATGTGCCGCGAATTATTGGGACAGGTCTGGAAGATTATTTTCTCGGTGGATGGTATTTTCGCGAAGGCATCTTTGCCGGAGAATTGCATGGCGTCACCTCCAAGGACGCTTTGAATTCGAGCGTCGCCATGTATCGAGCTCATGAAGACGATGCCATCCACTTTCAGAAACGTCTTCGTTTCCAGTTTGTGAATCCTTGGAATCCAGAGCGGCTCAAACCTTTCGCTTTTTCGGCTGCGGCATTTTGTTATCTCGATTCACCAGCCGGAAAAGGGCCAGAAATTCCTCACGTCACCGACTTGTTGTGTTGGTATCGAATCCGGGATACGGATCGATTGAGTGTGCCTTAGCGATTATCGTCGCAGAGGTTCGTTCTATCGTTAGGAATACCAATTGATTGACTTGCTTGTGGGTTGGTGAATTCTGGGCCGAACCTTTCTCCTTTCTGGTTCTCCCCCTAAAATGTCTCGAATCCCCTCCTCGATTCCTTTGCCTCCAGCAGAACCGCCTTCTCCTGCACAGCCGAAGGCTCCAAAAACTTGGAATGTTGGCACGCTTACCTACACCATGGCCGGTCTGGTTGCGGTGTTCGGCTGGCTTCTGTGCGGAGATTTTGCCTGGTCGATGCGGGATCGCTCAGTGGCACCGATGGCGCAATGGTATCTCAGTAACTTAAAAGTGCCGAATGTAGTCTTCGGCCTCTTACTAACCTCGTTTCCAGCTCTACTAGGCTTGATTCTTGGTCCGATCATCGCCGTGAAATCGGATCGGCACCGAGGGAAATTTGGCCGGCGAATTCCTTTCTTGTTAGTAACGACGCCATTTGCGGCTTTCGGCATGATCGGACTGGGCCTCACGCCTCTACTGGCGAATTGGTTGCACGGTTTGGGGGCGGCGGGAAGCCCGGTTGGCGGGTGGTTGCATCGTGCTATTGGCGACTCGACATCCGGCCTCTGGTTACTCTCGATGCTGGAGAACAAGATGGTCATATCAGTCGTGTGTTTTACCGTTTTTTGGACTGCATTTGAATTGGCAACGATCATCGGGCAATCGGTCTTTGGCGGCTTGATTAATGACGTGGTTCCGCCGGAATTGTTAGGCCGATTTTATGGATTGTTTCGCGCTGTGAATCTGCTTGATGGTGTCATTTTTAATTGGTGGATCATGGGAAAAGTGCCCACGCATTTTACCCTGATTTTGGTAATCATCGGAGTGTTCTACGGGACTGCGTTCATGTGGGTTTGCCTGAAAGTAAAAGAAGGCTCGTATCCTCCCCCAGAGCAACCTAAAACAATTTCTCGTGGACGGGCTGGCGAAGTCGCGGCGTATTTCAAAGAGAGCTTCAGCCAGCCCTATTACTTGTTTGTCTTCGTGATGTTAATGATGGGAACGCTGGCGTTTGTGCCCGTCAACGCTTTTGCCATCCCCTATGCGGGCAGCCTAGGTATGGACATGACGGCCTACGGTCACTGCCTCGCGGTGACTTTCGCGATCTCGTTTTCCCTGGCCTATCCCCTCGGGTGGCTGGCCGACCGGTTTCACCCTATGCGAGTTAGCATGGCCTCACTTGCGGGTTATTTCGTGGTGGCAGTGGCCGCAACCATTTGGGTGAAAACCCCGACGAGCTTTGCCATCGCTCTGGTAGCACATGGTGTTCTTTCTGGATGTTATTTCACCAGCTTCGCTTCGCTGGGACAACGCCTCTTTCCCCGGTCCAAGTTTGGGCAGTTCAGCTCGGCGGCAGGTTTATGCGCTTCCATGAGCATGATGGCCATCGGGCCGGCGATGGGTGCGGTGGTGGACCTGACCGGAAGAAACTATCGCTATACTTTTGTCTTTGGTGGCCTGCTGGCACTGGTGGCGTTGCTCGCCGCGTGGCAAGTCTATGTCCGTTTCTTACGTTTGGGTGGGCCACGAAACTACGTTGCGCCCGTCTGAGTCGCCTATCCTTCAATGTCAATACGCGTCACTTGTGGATCGCTCTATTGTTCACTATAAAATCCCTTGGAAAAACGAACTGCGCTTTTTGATCGATTAGAAAATCCACCATCATTCGGAACTGCTCGAAATTGTCATCCTTCCAACCGCCTGGGTGGCCTTGCATGACAAAATAATCCGTCCCGCGATTGTGGGCATAGGCCTCGAGAAATGCCTCGAAATCCGGCCTGGCTCGCGTCTCAATCGTGACCACTCCATTTCCTAGAACAATCTTGCCTGCGGGATTTTTCGGATCTCCGTAAAGCCAGACCGTGATGGTTGGTTCTTCCGTGAGCATCCGAACGGTGGCAGCATCAGTGATATTGAAAGGAGCCCCGAAGCTCGTGAATGCGAAACCCAGCTTTTTGCGGGCGATTTCGTTGGCACGGGAAAAATGATCCTTCTGACGCTCGTATGGTTGGCCCGAGAATTCGCGAATCATCTTTTCCCCGGCGGCGTGGTCCCATCCGTGGTTCCAGAACTCGATTCGTTTGGCAGCATTCTCTTCCTGAATCCATTGGATGAAGGCCGGTGAATCCGGTTCCAGCCCTTCCGCGATGATCCCTACGGAAATTTTTATGTTCTTTTCCTTCGCGAAATCCGCTACCCGGAGCCATTGCTGGCTGACAGTTCCGCCACTGGCAGGTTTCAGGTCGTCCAGTTTGAGCACGATTTTCGGCGGGGTCTTTCCGCGAGTGGGATCGCGCTGGATCTCCGCCTTTAACTCCTGAATGCGGGGCGAGTCCACGGGCAACGGGGAGACTGGACTAGAAGCCGGCATCTCGTCGATGGTTAGGTCGTCGAAATCCACCGCACTCCCGGGCGGGCCCGACATCGGCTTGATCCGCACGCCCAGGGTGTGGGCGTTTTCGGGAGCGACCGCAGCCAATTCACCCGGATTCCAATTCGCTCCACCGGTGGCCGCGGTGCGTGCTTTCTTACCAGCGGGCGCAACTGGCGGGGGAAGCGCGTTCCCGTGTTCGTCAAAGAAAACCATCTCGATGGAGGCGTTGGCGGGTTGTGCCCCCCCACCGCCGCTCCAATATTTCGCCAAATAGGATTTACCGGCAGCTACTTCAATTTTGGGGCTAATAATTTCGCCAGATGTCGGCTGGGAGGCGATTTTCAGCCGCAATCCGAATTCGCCCATCGAAGCAGCTTCTTTCAATACCTCAGCGGAGGCTGCCGGGATCACGTTTACGCCCCATCCCTCCAGGCCTTTTTCCAATCCTCCGTTCTCCATCGCCTGCGCCGACAGGCACATACCAACGAACAACATGGCAACTACTCGTGTGGGCAAAAAACGGATCATGGCTGATATGCGATCAAGCTATTTTGGAGTCTTTACCAACTCGACTTTAATGTCATCAAACAGCACGCAGCTCTTCGGCGTGTTTGCGACGCGCATGGCGATCAGATTAAACTTCGTGACTGACGATTTCGAGTCCGTCCGAACGATCTCCGCATCATCGTCAAACTGGAGATGAATTTCGATCGCAGCCTCAGTAGGCCGCATAACCTTTATCACGAGTCGATGAGGTTTCAGCCAATCATAACCGGGGACAAATGCTCCCCCGATGCCAACGCCATCATTGCCTCCACCGATGGCCGAGTCCGAATTCAATTCCAAGGAGATGCTGGATTTCCTATCCGCACCCGGTCCCGTGCTTAACCAGTATCCGGCCGTATCGCCTTTATCTGGGCTATCGTCCTTATTCTCGCAGATCCCTATTCGTAGAGGGGCGGGATAGAGTATTTCCTCGTCACGAGATCTAAAGCGCATCGAGAAAACGATGGAACTACCCACTTCCAGTGCTGTTTCGGGAATACGGGCAAACGCGAGACCATTTCCTACGGAGAGAACCTTCCCGCTGTTCAGTCCAGTGGGATCGGTGACGGTGCCGAGCAAGCTTCTGTTATCTGACGTCTCCCAGAATGTCTTCGATTCAATCGTCGATGTGTTTTGAGATTCGGCCGCCTTCTCGAAATCATCGCTGACGATGACTTGTCCCTGCGAGGAAACCATCGACGCAAAGATGCTGGATATCGCTAGTACCGCCACGCGAAAAAGAGGAAGTTTACCAAGATTGGTGGCGTTGTATTTCAGAGGATGGATGTTCATGGTTTATGTAGTTCGGTTGTGAAAGAGAAAATGGTGTGTTCTGTGGGTGCCACGACAAGTCGATCAATGAGCTTGGCCCTGAGCTTTTTTCTGTTGCTCAGCCACCGTATTATAGATCATATCCCCGATCATCGGCCAAAAATTGGGAGCCTCTCCCCCATGGCCATATTCAGGCGCGGTGATAAGTTTTTTCGGAGCTTTGATAGCGTTGTAAGCCGCAAACTGGCTGGTCGGCGGCGTTATAATATCATTGAACCCGATCCAGTATATCGTCTGAGCTTTGATGCGCGGTGCGAAGTTTACGCAGTCGAAATACCGGGCTACCCCCAGAACAATCGGATCTGGTTTGCCGGCAGCATCCAACGGAACGAGTTTGGGCCACCCGGCGATCCGGCCCGCCACCATGCCAGTGTGATCGCACATGCCGGGGATCATGGCCACCAAGAGGGAGACCCGTGGATCGAGCGCCGCTCCGGCAATAGCCTGTCCCCCACCCTGGCTGCCACCGTTTAGGACGAGAATTTTTCCATCCCACTCGGGCTGTGAGGTTAGAAAATCGAGTGCTCTCTTTACGCGAAGATACATGCCGAGGAAATAGCAGGTGTCGCGGGAGCTGCTGCCTTCTTTCCGGTAGTTTTTGAGTTCGCCGAGATCCAGCGCGGTGTAAAATTCTGCTGGTTGCCCGTTCGGAATGCCGTGCGCATTGATCGCCAGCGCAATCAGTCCCCGACCAGCCGGGCGGATGGCGGCGAGTTTATCGCTATTGCGAACACCGGCGCCGTCCACGTAGAGCATCGCTGGACAACTTCCCGGTTTGGCACCAATAGGCCGTGCGTAATAACCGGAGACAGGTTTGCCCAGGCAATCGACCTGCAAGTCAAATGTCTCCACTCCGGGACGGTCAGCAGGCGTTTCGACCGAAGTCATCTTAGGATTGAGCGGAATGGCGGCCAGTTCGGCTTTTTTCGCATTCCAGAATGCATCGAAATCGGCTGGCTCCGGCATACTAGGTTTGATTTCCGTAGGGTCGATGCCGGCAGATGCGGTGGCTTTCAAATCCTGTTTGCCATCGTTGAAGGAGACGTCACAGGTTAGAAAGCCGGGTTCGTCAAGGTTTGCCGTGACGATTGCTTTTCCAAATTTCAGCTTGGTCTTCCCCTCTTTGATTGGCGGCACGCCATCTTTGGTAATCTTCCAGGTGACTTCGCGCTCATCAGTGGGTTCTTTTCCTAACACTAGAATCTGAAATTCCACCTGCTCCCCGCGTTTATAAATCGCCGCCTCCCGATCTGGATAAACCGAAAGCGTGTAGTCGGAGACGATTTTCGGATTGGAAGCCGTGGTAGTGGCATGTGTCATCCCGCCCGGTAGAAGCGTGATGACCGCAACGGCAAATAGGGATAGAAGTGATGAGGGATATTTCATGGAAGCGAAGTGATAGTAGTGATGACGGTGGCTTGAGCGACGGGGTCCTTAAGATTGATCCCGATGCGATTCACTGTTCCAGCGCGGGTCTTGTCTTTGAGGAGCTCGGGAGTGACGGTAAAATCAGCGCCGCCAGCGTCTATTTTAGCACGTAGAGACTGGCCTTCTTGCGTGATGATCCAGACGCCGGGAGATTCTTCCCTAGCCACGCCATAAGTAATCAATGCCGTGCCGAAAGTAATTGGCCGGTCGGCGGTCATTTTATCGGTGATGGTGATCGAGCCAGCCTGACGATCGAAGTCCAGTTTGCGGGTGAGTTCGTTGAGAGCGAAGACGTTATAAGCGCCGCGAAGATTCAATGTGACGCTGTCCATGTTATCAGTGAAGGACGTGGCGACGACATGCGACGAAAAGGCGGGGCCGTTGCCCTGGATTTTGCCGTTGATGAGAGGCACTGAATGGCCATAGGAATTGATGGCCTTGTTCTCGTAACGCTGCGCGCCCATCGTTGATGCGTTGTAATCGGTAACGCCCGGATCAGCCAAGACTAGCTTGCCATTCACAGTGACGACAAATTGTCCAAGATCGGTATGGGAATGTGGGACGCCATTGTTGCCGCCCTTCATCGAAACACCTAGTGCAGGTGAAACGCCCGGAGCGGATCGAGAGACCAAGACCTGACTTTGATCAAACCACTCGTGGAGAGGGCGCTTTACAGGCGTAGCTGGCGAGGTCGGGCCGGCCTCGAAGCTCAGATTAACTCCCCAAGCATAGAGAAAATTAAAGAACGTGCTCTCCAGCGTAAGCGTGCGCGAGTTGCTCTGACCAATGCCAAAACGAGTGCTTAGTATTTCGTAGAGCCAGCTGATCGGAGGCTCGTAAAGTTGGCAGTCTCCGTAGGCCGGGTAGATGCCGGGGGCGACTTCGAAGCGCTGCGGAAATTCTGCAATTTTTCGAGCCACCGGATCTTTCAAAAAATCGAGCTTTCCACCGGTAGCAGCGCGGACTGTCTCAACCAGCAAAATGTAATGTCCGAACCCGTATTTCCAATAGCCCATCCCCTCGTGAGAATATCCGTCCGTCGGAAAACCAGCTAGATAGAACGGTAGTTCCTTCTCGCTTGCCGCAAGCACCTCCGCTCTTTCACGGGAAGAATCCACTACCGTGAGAGCCGAGCCGACGATCCCTGCATGGACGACGGCGTTCCAGTTGTTAGGATTCGTCCTCCACCAGTCGGCCTTCTTCGAGGGATCCCGCACTTGGGCCAGATACGGCATAATGACGCGAGCAATGATCTGTTCCTTCACCACCTTGCGCTGCGCTTCTGGCATTCGCTCTCCAAGCATGGAAAGGGCCGTGGAAACGCTCCAGGATGTCATCGCAGAACCCAGATCATTCTCACCAGTGAAACTTTGATGAGCGGGCATAATCCACGACCGTTCGCTACAGATCGTTTCGATTTCCTTGAGAATGGCGGGAATGAACTGACCTTTATTCTCCATCCCTTCCGCCAGCACAAATGTGGCTAACCTATTGCGCCGAATATCGAGAACGTTGTCTATTTTCCGGTCACGAGTTTTGATAGCCTCATCCCACTGCGCATCTGTTACCACAGGACTTGTCTGAGTTAACATCCAAACAGCCTTCTTGACTGTGGCGATCCGAAATTCTTCCTCTGCGGCAAGTTTGTCCCAAACAGCTCGATTATCGAACGATGGCGCGAAGCTTTTAGCTTCGCCAGGAAGCATCGCAGCTATCTCGTCCACCCGAGTTGACGGCTCGGCAGCGTTAGCTAATACAGCACCCAGCGCAAACATAGAGAAGAGGAGCCTCCGAACTTTTTTAAACGTGGGCAGATAAAAGATGGAAAACATAATGGTTAGCAGGGCCGCAAATCAGATTGGATGTTCCAGCGACGCTTGATAGACTCTCTCTTACTATCGATAAGCTAGATCAGAGCTAGAATGCAAAAGGTTGCTTTTTCAGTGGAAACTCGTCCGTTCGAAAGGGTGCGGCAGGCAAAGTGGCGGCGTTATAGAGATTTCCGATGGGGCTGTCGGCCCATAAATAACGTGCGGCAACTGGTTTGCTAATGTTAGTGGAGGAGACAATGACGGCCTCTCCATCAATTTTCGCATCTGCCGGAATCCACTTGTGATCATCTCCACAAATCACGAATCCTTCCAATTCGCTGTTTGGGCTGAGTCGAACGAGTGGCTTTGTTTCAGGTGACACGGAATTAGGTTTGTATGTTGCAGGAAGTGGTTTTGCCATCAGTCCTCCATTCACTTCGCTGAATTTCAGACGCAGCTTGTCACCTTCGACTATAAGAGAGTCGTAATGCGGACCGGAAAAAGCTATTGGCTTTCCATAGTCTTTGGCCAGGGCGATTCGGCCCAATCTTTCACCAGGATCTTTCTTGTTACGTGGGTGCAGATTCGCCTCCTCGCCGACGTCGATCAGCACCGCCATGCCTGTTTTTGGCAAAGCCAAGGCGCTAGTTTGTGCATCCCTTAAATCCGCCCAACAGCCTTTGGATGGATCACTGTCGCGTGGCTGGAAGTTCGGCAATTGACAGAAATAAAAAGGCAGTTCAGCTCCCCATTTTTCGCGATAATCTTCAATCATTGCCGTGATGCTAACGCGATAGTCATCCGGGCGATTCACGTTCGACTCGCCTTGATACCAAATGATGCCTTTAATGGTATCATGCAGCAACGGCGCAATCATCGCGTTGTAGTTGTAACAAGCCAGGGCAGGATTAGGCACGCCCGGTGGCTTTGGTAGTGTGGCCAGAGCTTCAGGAGAAAGCGCTGGCAGAGAATTTTCTACTTTGGCAAGCCAATCACCCTCCAATCGAACAGCCTGCCCAACACCATTGAACGAACAAGAAAGACCGTTCTCGCATCCGTTTTGATCGGACACTCCGGAAATTCGCAAAGCGATTACATTCTCCCCCTCTTTGATGACCTCGCCAGGAACGATAAATTTGTAGATTCCCAGCGCGGGCGGGTTCGCAGGACTAGTCTTAGCTATCTCAACGCCATTCCAATAAATGGTAACAAAATCGCGGACTGTTCCGAACGTAATATTGCCCGGCTTGCCAGCGCCAACAGCGGGAACATTGACGGTTTTCCTGGCCCAGATGGCCCCGGACGCGGAGAATCCGGACGCAGCCACCTTCCCGGGCAGTGCGAGCTTCTTCCAATCGTCTGTTGCCACTCCAGGTGCGGCGAATAATGCTGGATCGACGGCCTGATCCTCGCGTGAATACTTTGCGACCCAAGCCTGAAAGGCAGCGACATAGGCAGCCAATTTACCGGGATATTCGTTGAATGTTGCAAGGCGCCTCACTCGTCCGGCGTCCATCGCAGGGCGTTTCGCAAAAGCTTCGGAACTCATCCAGACTTCGATCGCACTACCCGGAATTGAGGAATGAATTAGACCTACGGGAACGGTGAGTTCCGTTTGAAGTTTCTTTCCAAAATAATAACCCACACCAGTGAAGTCACCTACTGTGGCAGGCGTCGCCAGTATCCAACTTCCCTTACAATCGTCCAATGGCGTAGGTGCACTGGCGATCTCAACCTTGAACTGCCGTAGAAATGAGTTGGTTAGCTTTATCTCCACAGGTGCATTGATATCTCCGCGAAGAGCATATTGCATGTTGGACTGCCCCGAACAAAGCCAGACCTCGCCGACAACGACATCAGGCACAACGATCTTGTTTTTCCCCTCAACGACAAGGTCAAAGGGACCTTGCGGAGATTGCGTCAGATCAACCTGCGTTTGCCAACGGCCACTGGCATCCGCAGTTGTCTCTGCTTTGATCTTCCCTAAGACAACATGAACAGCCTCGTTAGGAGCAGCCATCCCCCAAATGCGTGTTGCAGCGGATTTTTGTAAAACAGCATGCGCGGAAAGCAGTGAAGGTAAACTAACATCGGCTCGAAGCGGGAAAACCACAAATCCACCAATTAGTAACAATATTCCTACTAATGGACACTTCGCTAAAATATCAAACATGGCAAAGAATTTCAGATTTCAAAAGAATTTTCTGGCAATATTCACAGAACAGAAATCACCGGTTTAATTTAATGTCCTTAGAAAGCTGATCGCGGTAACCAACCTCTCTACGTATTTTTTGTAATGCCGTTTGAAGACGTTCAGGTAACACCAAAGTTTTGGGCGTCGCGTCTGGAAATGCATAAGCATAAACTGAATTACCTTCGCGAAAGGCAAGTGGTCGGTTAGTACTTACTTCCACCCAAGCCTCCCTTTTCACCCCTCCCTCCTTATCAAACAAATAGTGATAACTTGGACGCCCATCAAAATCGACCACGCCAATATAGTTTTCCTTTTTCAACCACTGGAAACCTGTAAATCCGGTAGGAACAGTCAGGTTAAATCTGTTCCAATCCGGTTCGACCATGGTAGCAATTAACTGCCCGTCATCGGCTTGGTTCATTAGAATTGTCCCCTCCACATACCAATACTGAGTCGTGTGTTTATCCGAAAAAGTAAC
Source organism: Chthoniobacterales bacterium (assembly GCA_039930045.1). NCBI lineage: Bacteria > Pseudomonadati > Verrucomicrobiota > Spartobacteria > Chthoniobacterales > Chthoniobacterales bacterium. The sequence goes on from JBDSQB010000012.1 coordinate 93,501, forward strand.
CTCCTCTAATTTTAACCGGCCGGTTTGGGTGGTGCGAACTTTGATAATCATATTAGAACTGCCAACTATCCTAGGCTTCCCTTTTTTGAGCGCAGGCGTCTGAAGTTTAAATGACCATGTTGCATTGTCAGGCGTCAAAGCAACTAGCGGTGCCTTTGGCAAAGGCACGACTACTGACTCCGGCATCGGTTTAGTAAACGCATTAACTGTCACTAACAACAATACGAACAGAGTTGTTTTCATCTTCAATGCCTCTTTCTAAGATCATTCTCCACCTGTTTTCGGTAAGCGCTGTCCTTCTCACAAATATCCAGTGTTTTTTGGTAAGGAAGGGGCAGGATCAATGGTTCTACTGGTGGTTCATTGAATGTGTAACGATAAGGTGTGTTAGAAAATTTATACGCCAACGGCAGCTTGGTTTCCACGTCAATCCAAGCCTCGGTATTTCCATGCACGTAATGATAGTAAGGTCGTTTTTCTACTAAAACCACCTTGTCGTAATATTCGAGTTTTATCCATCCTGTGCCTGGAAAACCACGCGGAACACTGGGGCTGGGATCTTCGGTATCCAAGGGAATGCCACTTAAATCACTTGCTGCCACTTCTCCGTCATTTGATGGCCAAAGAAGTAATGTATCTGCATACCAATTTTCCACGGTCGTTCCGTCAGCCGCAGAAACTCGATCTCGTCTTAGTTTACCAGTTCTATTGGAATGAACTTTGGTGATTCGCTTATCCTGACGTGTGGTGGTGCCATCCTTCGGAGGAAGAAGTGGAGGAAGTTGCACGGTCACTGTCCAATCAGCTTTTTGCGGAACTGGGGCCACCAATGGCGGCGCGGGAGGTGGAATTTCCTCCAAGCTCTGTGCAGCTATGGACATGTTGGAAATTAACACAGCAATTAACGAGAATAATATATAACGCATATCAGAAAATTCTATTCCGAGACCGATTCCAGTTGTTGATCGATAACTTCTCCGGTGAAACGGTCTATGGCCACATGGAGCCAGAAGCGGCGCTCGCCCTCAACGACAAACTTGTCGGGCAGCAACGAGCTACTGGCTGTTACCCCGGAAGGATAGCGTCCCGCCTGAGCAATAACGTCAATTAGCAGATTCCATGTCCGAGTTTGTCCAACATCGGCTAATGCACGAATGATACTTTCGCGTTGAGGCTTGATCTGGTTATCCTCTGTGCCTGATATCGAAAGAGTCGGCAGTGCTGTAAACCTCGTATCTGCATCCGAAGGGGATCGAAAATTTTCCACAAAACTTGCCTTGTTGACAAGCGGTTTGGTGACGGTATTTGCGACTATCGCATCAGCAATAGTCTTCGAGTCAGCCGCTGAGATTGTCGCCTGTGGAAGGTCTGTTTTGATAGCGCCAGAGAGCACTGCACTGAGGACAGCAGCATTTCTGGTATTCAAGTTTACCCGCCCTGCTGATATTTTAGTATCGATATCGTTTACCGTAAACAGATCCAGCAACCCGGCGTCTGCGGTAGCTGGCGAAAACAGGTCCAGAGTACGCCAAGGGTAATCGCGGGCTACATAACCTAATTCGGCCACGTTCTTAAATAGGCGATTGAGGATCATCGGACGATCTTTCACCCGTGTCGTCGAAGTGGCATAGGGATCACCCGCCCAGTTGTTTGTTTTCGGAGGCACTGTATAAAGTCCACTATCAGCTATACGCTGGACTCCATCTGGATCCTTGTAGGCAGCATATGAAGCAGAATTATCTAAAGGCCCAGGATTAGCTGGAACCAGCGGTGGGGACGGGGGGGGCGGTGTGTTATTGCGACTTAATGAAGCAGGACTCCATTTTGTTCCAAAAAGCTTTTGCACCACCTGTGATCCAACGCGTCCTTTATCTTGAGAAGCCGAATCTGTTGCTGCTGACCAAAGCGAACTATTGAGGTAGTTCATGGATTCGGGTGCGGCAAAAGAAATTTGATTCTGGGTGTAATTAAAGCGAAGTGAGCGAGGGTCTGTCGTTTCCCAGAAATTTTTTCGATAGTAACCACCAGGCAATCCGGGAGGTGGTTCAATTGGTTGTATTCCGAATACTCCTGCAGCACTTTCAATATGTCCGGCATTGAATCCAGGTCCTTTGGCAAACCAAGTTGCGGCCTGATTATTGATACCCGCATGGTAGTTATAAGGGATCCATATTCCATTAGGATTTTGAAACTCCAACCAACAATTGAATGGGCTTGCTACATTGGTATTTACCGCAAACCAGAGATCTCCCCAGAAAACGGGACCTGGGCCTAATGGTGGGTCGAGAGGAAATAGGGATGGCTCCTCCACTCGCGCTGCGGCTTGTGTATCCGTAGGATCGAGGATGAAATCAGGGATCCTATATCCGGCATATCTTACACCTCCAATAGATGGTAATTCAGCCCACGTGAGACCCGCCGAAGTACTTGATCCAGGTGTTGGGCTCAGATCAGTCGGAAGCAATGCGTGCGGATCGGTAAAACCATTCACTCCGACTCCAGCAGCGGTGGAAAGATTAACGGTGGCATCCAAAGTTTTCACATAGCTGTATGGAAGAGGGGATGCGCTGAAAGGATTTCTCGCATAACCGGGAGTTTTTCTTCCGTAGTTATTAGCGACGGTGATGGATCCCTTTACCCTTAGCCGAATCGGTGGCCTGCTCGGTGCCGTTCCCGAAGGCGACTGATGAGGATTCCACAAGCCGAACATCAAATAACATTCCAGACTGGTCGGGGAATCGGCACCCGTCAGGCAATGAAACATATTCAGATATGGCAAATTCGCCACTCCACAAGCCTGCCAAGGCTGGCCGCTCTGGTCGAACTCAATGACAATGGGATAGCTGCTTGTTTGAGTTTGAGAAATGATCGATGCACCAATTCGAAAAATGTGAAGCGGCTGCGAAGCTTCCTGAATTGTATTATAGTTAAAAATAATTATTGCCGGCGATGCACCGAGGGAATAATTCGCTTCCATGGCGAGCGAACCTGATAAAATACCCGCTTGAAGAAGTTCGAAAAAATTAGGCTCGCGAACTGTTGCTTCTGCGGCAATATCGGAAATCTTTTTAATAGTGGATTGCTCGCTGGTGCCACTAGCACCAACATACTTCCATATTCCAGTCGGTGCATTCCACAATAGCCCAAAACAGGCTTGGATGTTCGCCGCAGTCCCACCATTCTGGGGACCGCTTGGTCCTATCCAATTTAGACGGCCAAGAGGAAAGCGACGGCTAATGAAAGGAGTCCCTGCGGCTACGTTGTAAGTATAAAGCGACCCGTCGTTATGATAGCTGGTAATTACCCCGGAGGCAGAGAACCTGATTCCCAGTAGGTTGCGATTGATCGAAGCGGGCTTGTCGGCGTCTGCCGCATAATCGATCGTGCTGCCGACCGGAGTTGTTGGCTTCCAGCTTGGTGCATTCAGCTCACGAGAAAAAGTACCGAGATACTGAAGGGCGGTTGCGCTGAATTGTGTCGAAATTCTATAATTGAGCAATTCTTGGCGGCTGAGGAATTTCTGGTCGGTGCGATTATTCCAAACGTTAGTACTGGCCCTTGTGAAGCCGGTTGCATCGGTGGTGACGGCCTTGAAATAATTGAGCGCGTTTGCCGGAGTCAAAGCGGTAAAACTCGCGAAGCTGCCCGTGGTCTGCATCGTCGCATAATTCCGCCAGCCGATGAGATCATCCACAGCACCCGGTGAAAGTCCTACTTTCGTAAGATCGGCATAGGAGAGAACTCCTTTTCCTCCATATTGTCCAACACTGGAAGGCGAAGGATATCCCGCTACATTGACATCGAGCAAGCCACCCTCGTCGTAGATGGCGTATGCATAGCGACCGACAACACTCGGGGTGGGAGCCGTGATAACTTGGGGGCCCTTGGTTGTCACAAACACCCAATCTGGCGCGGTGAACACTGTCACCGGTGTCGTTTGAGTGGGTGTCGCTCCTGCAACGCGTGGGATGAGATAATGCGAATTCCAGCGAGCTGGGCTGACGGACCTTCCATTGACGGAGGGATTGGTCGCTGAGTTGACGGCCGAAGCGTGACTCGACACTCCAGGGGCGGGCATAGTGGCTGTCGCACTGCTGATACGGATAAGATTTGGAATCGGATCGACACCACTTGCCAAGGGAGGATTTCCGCTGCGCATCGGCAGTATGTTAGCGACTACTGTCGGACTGTAAGTTGTCACATTGCCAATGGTAGTCGCCGTCGATCCGTTGACGATTTCCTGTTTGAGATCGCCCACGATGATGTCAGTGGCACTCTTGGCAAATGCCTCCACCTTGGTTTGATTGAAGCTGCTATTGGATAGCTGGCGATCCGTCATGGAACGTGAAAAATACGCCACGATCAATCCGGTCAGCAGAACGATAAATGCCAGGATAATAATCAAGGCGACGCCACTGGATTTCTTAAACTGGCTGTGCTTAAACTTTGACATTTTAGGGATTGGGGGAGTCGAGGTAGAAGTATCGACCGTAAATTCGGATCGCTGACGATGTTACCCGCGGAAGACTACTTGCGTTGATTGCCGACTGCCATTGGCTTTCGAGATCCCCTGGCTTCATGCTATTTTTGAAATCATTCATCTGACCAGCCAATGTGCTTAGCTGTGTATCAGTAACCAGAACTCGACTTTGTGAATCCAGCACGGCAATAACAACGCCTATTGCAGCGACATCCTGCAAGCCATTCACAGAAGTGTGATTCATGGGAAGGCGAGTATCCCATGGAGTATCACTCAAAATGGAAGGATTCGCTACATCCTGACCTTTTAGAACATAATAGTACTCGAATCGAAAAACTTGCGGCCCCGAAGTTTCGTAGTCTGGATCGCTATCCATGTTGGCCGCCTGCGGCCATGCTGGACTTGGGACAGTGGAGGGCATCGGACTGGGCAAAGGCGAGGGCAGTGGCGAGGCAATGGGTATTGGCAGAAATACAACTGGCACATCCGTGTTGGAAGCCGCGTTCCACAATAATCCCTTTCCTAAGCGCTCGATCCGATTGCTGCTCTTTTGAAGTCTATAAGCCACCAGAGACACTGGACTGGGTGATCCCGTGGAATAGCCGCTAACTTCGCTATAAAACGCAATCTGATCATTCCCGCCTGTCTGGCTATTACTGGAAGGCCGCCCTTTCATATAATAGTCTACATCACTTCGTCTAACCATGGAGCTGAAGTCGATGGCCATTCGGTCCAATAAAGCTCTGGCTTGGGCATCTGCGTCCATGTGCTTATTGCCCATTTTGGTGACGGCATTGGCACTATTAAAAAGCTGCAATATGAGGACGAGCAACAAAGTTAGCACTGCCATGGAAACAAGCAGTTCAACCAAGGTGAATGCACGGTTAGTCTTGGGAGGCATTCGGAAAACAGTTGGCTGGCGAAGTTTCAAACTCAATACGAGTTACCTAGTTACGATCCAAAGCAGTGAAAGTCTCCACGGATCCAGCAGCGTTAGCAATGGACGCACTGGCGGGCCACGCAACTCTTATGGCTGCCATGGCAGCTGTTTTGGGGCCGGAACCGCTCGGCGGCGCAAGAAATGAAATGGACACCAAGTATCGGCCCGTACTGGCGCTGGCTACTTTCTGGCGTTCACTATTGAAGTAGAGTGTATTGCTTCCTGCAACACCCGAAGCAGGGATATCAATGGCATACTGTTGAGAACTGACTGCGGTTCCACGAGGTAAGCTGGATGGAGTGGCTCTTAGATCGGAGATGACTGCTGATAAAATGCTATTAGCCGCCGTCTGTTCGATTGCCGCACGATTGCTATTTAAAGCGACGGGCAGCAATCCAAAAAGCGTAGTCAGACAAAAACCTGCCACTCCGAGTGCAAGGGTTACCTCGATCAGTGTAAATCCGACTTTCTGATATTTGGCGAAGGTATTCATCGTCTGTAGATTTTGGTATTGCCGGAGATACCCGTCAGTTGGATAACGGCGACGTTCTTAGTGGCTAGATCCGGCGCGTTGCCATGTGTCGGACGCAATCCTATTTCGGTAAGTGGGCGGAGGCTATATGTGCTATTGATACTAGCTTCTCCACGTGGATTAAACCGAATCGTCTTCCAAAAAGTATAGCCCTGGACAGTAAAAGGGTACTTTGTCGCGTTAGTGGAATGAGTGTCATCGCTATTGATTCGGTTTTGGTAATCAACGCTGTTGGCAGAACCATAAGTGTAAGGCAAATCGGGCCTTCCATCGAGAGTCACATTACTCCCTCCTGTTGGCGCGCCGACGTCAGTCATGTGCACCTTTTCGATTTTGGCTATTCTTCCAAGTTGACCAATCAAAGAGGGCGTCAGTGGGATGGGATTCGTTGATGTTGCGTTGGAGTCCTGGCAATTGGTGGTTCCGTCCTTGGAATAGACGACCGCAACCACTACACGGCCCTTCCCAGTATATGGCGGCTTGGTGTTGGTCGCCAAAAGCGCCCCGGCGTCTTCTTCGTAAAACCCGATCCAAGTGTATGTGCTATTTGCGATCGCATAACTGCGTGCACTCTCTATGGCACCGGAGATGTCATACGCAGCCTTGGTGACATCCCCTGCCCCTCGCATTGCATTAAAGGCTGGAACTGCCAGCGCAATCATGGTGATCATGATTGCCACCACCGCCAGCAACTCCACTAAAGTGAATGCACTAGCTTTGGATGATTCGCCAATCTCGAGAACCTGATCAGCAGGAGCCGACAGGAAAAACGTCGAATAAATCGCACTTCCGCGCTTTGGGAAGCGTCGCAATAGATTGGACGGTGGGTAATGCATGGTGGGGGGACACTGTTGTTAACATGTCTAACAACGCTACAATATTGTTCATTGTGCTCGCGTGTGCAAAGTGCGGAGTATTCTACTTATAGCACGAAACCTTACAGGCGGCGACAAATGTTTGCTTCATGCTAACCCCTCTAAAACCAAAAAAGACGGCTCGATAAGCCGCCTTTTTGGTTTGCGATTACTACGGCCTTAAACAGCCCTTCTTCTACGCTGCACGAACCACAACAAGCCCGCACCCATTCCGATCATTGCATAGGTGCCTGGCTCGGGCACTGCGGTGACAGCTAATACGCCGTTTGCATCTGTGAAGGTGTAATTCGCTGCTCCATCACTCCCGGTCCAAACGCCACCTGAGTTAGACAGAAAGGTTCCGCTCACAGCGACCGAGCTGAAATCGGTCGTATTGGAGAATGTTCCAGCTGTGAATAGATTGTAACTACCCGTCTGGGTTAGATTGTAACCTCCAAAACTGGTCAGGGTAAGAGTGCCACCATAGTTCAAGATGCCGCTGGTATTGATGACATCGAACGTTGTTCCAGCCGTAGTCCCACCAATTTCCAAGGTTGTCGCTGCTGTGCTGGCTAGAGTGAAGTTTCCGGTCACGTTAAGGGCTCCAGGGCTAAAGCCCGGTGCCACATTGCCCGTAGCCGTAATGGTTTTCCCGGCACCAATGATCATCGTTCCGCTTCCCGAGATGTTCGCCTCTGAAAAGCTCGCTTTTGCGGATACATCTAGAATGCCGGTTGTGCCACCACTAACACCCAGGATAAGTGTGTTGCTAATGGCGCCTGTGGCCCCCACGGCGAGCGTTCCGTTTTGAACACTGGTCGTTCCCGTATAAGTATTGGCCCCGGAGACATTCCAAGTGCCTGTGCCGGTCTTGAGCAAAGAGGTGACGTTGCTGCCGGAGCCGTTATTAATGGTGCCGCTAAGAGTGCCCGCCGCAGTGCCTGTTCCTGTCCCGGTCAAGGTCAGCGCCTGTGTGCCGCTGCTGCCCGACGCCGTCATGGCACCGCTGAACGTCACTCCGCCAGTTGAGGTGCCGGAGGCATCAAAGCCGCCGCCGTTGGTCGTCAGCGTATATTGGCGAATCGTGCTCACCGCCGTGGCCCCCGTGTATTGCAAAAGTCCCCCGTCTAATACCAAGTCTCCGGCGAAGGCGATCGTGCCGCCCCTGCCAAAGGAACTATTGGCGTTAGTCCCCGCAAAGGTTGTGGCATTGACGACGCCAGCCTTGATTGTGAATGGGCCTGAAAAACTATTGGCCGCAGTGAGGAACAAAGTTCCAGCTCCGGTTTTCGTTAAGCCAAAACCGCTGCCAGCAATGATTCCCGAGATCGTGGCGTCATTGCCGTTGGTATCAATCGTATTACCCGCGCCAATCAAGGTTACCCCTCGATTGGCGGAAAGACTGATGTTGTTTGCCCCGAATTGCAGCGTGCCTCCCGCCATGGTCAACTGGTCGGCCACCAGAGCCCCTGGAGTCGCTCCCAAGCTGGTTTCAGCCGCGATGTTGGTGATACCTTGGTTTAAATAGGTCTTGCCCGTGTAGGTGTTGGATGTGTTGGACAAAGTTAACAGTCCCGCACCGGATTTGACGAATGTGACTACATTCGCTCCGTTGTCAGCAATCGTCGAGCCGATGGTCAACCCATTGGCCGTGTTGTTCTGGAAAACCATTAAGGTTTTGTTGGTCGCGCCTGCAGTCAGTGTTCCGCCAGTGATGGTGGTTAGATTGTTGCCCACCGCTGGTGTCACCAAGACTCCTCCCTGCGTCAGGGTTAAGGAACCGCCAGTGGCGTCGATTGTGCGAGCGTTGGCGGTGTTGAAGCGTAATGTGGAAGCCGAAAGAGTCGTTCCTGCCACGTTGGTAACGACGTCAGTGTTTCCTGCGACTGTTGACCCTGTGCTGTTAGTATAAGTTGAAGTCGTCGTCGAGAGCCCTACGATGTTCAAATTAGATGAGTCCTTGGCAGCCCAATCATCGCCCCCGACCACGCCAACAACTCCGGCGGTGGTGGTAAACAAAGTATTTGCACTTCCGGTCGTAGTGCTCAAGACGCCCCCCGCGCCCAACGCCAGAGTGCTGCCCGCATTTCGCGTAAGTCCTGCCGCGACAATCTTGCCGGTGCTGCCACCGGTTCGATTGATGGCATTGGCACCCGCATTCAACGTCCAGTTATTGACAGTTTCTGTCGTACTTCCCCCATTCAGGTTGAGAATGACTGATCCACCGAGGGTAAGGTTGCCGCCGGTGGCCGTGCCGCTGATTTTAGTCCCGGCATTGCCGGTGTAGTCAAGGTTGACCGTCCCACTGTTAAAGGACGTAGTGCCGGTATAGGTATTTGCCCCAGCCATGGTGAGGATACCGGTGCTGGACCAGCCAAGCGAGGAAGTGCCCGCGCCGTTTTGGGCTGTTCCCAGAAACGAGACATTGCCGGCACCGTTAAAGGTTGTTCCGGTCCCAGTCGTTGTCGAGAGAGTCAGAGATGAGCCAAAGACCAGTGTATTGCCGGCACCATAAATCCCGACACCGGCGTTGCCCGCCGTGTTGGAGGCTGCGCCATCAAACCTAAAGGTCGATCCGGCGCCGAGAAGCAGATTATTAAAAACTCCGCTGTAGCTCAGCGTGCCCGCGCCGAAATTGATGTCGCCATTGCCGCCTGTGTCTCTTGCAGCACCAAAGATGGCCGTCGTAAGTACGATCGGAGCGTTATTCGTCTCTATTAGTGCACTTCCGGAGCCGTTGAGGACCGTCGCTGCTGAGAAGGATGCGCCGATGGTTAACGGTCCCGCCCCGAGAGCTGTCGTCGATCGGATATCCAACGTGCTATTACCAGCCACATACAATCCACCAGTGGCAGCCGTCTGGTTGCCGGAAATGACAAGATTACCAGTTGTGGTAACAAGTGAGCCATTTACACCATTTGTCGTCCCGACCGAGGTCAGGCCGGTGTAAGTATTTGTTCCACCGAATGTGACTACCGCCGTATTGGCAGTCGCATTACTAATCGTGACGCCGTTGGCTCCCGCACCGCCATTCGTAACTGCACCCGCGATGTTAATATTTCCGGTGCCAGAGAGCGTTGCCGTTGTGGTGGCCGCTCCGCTGTTAATCGTGAATGAACCCAAGGTGAGAGTGCCGCCCGCGCCATTGACAGTGGTCGTCTGGTTGGCATTGGAAGTATCCGTCAAGCCGTTGGTGATCGTTGTGCCACCTGCCGCTGAGACTGCGAATGTCGAGGAAGCGCTATTGGTCAGGCCACCCGTGTTATTGAAAGTCTGAAGGAAGTTACTGCTGTTCGTGATGCCAGCAGTCAGATTGAAAGTGTTGCCAGACTGGGTGTAGGCAGGTGCGGTCGCGGAAAAAGTGATGCCAGCAATGTTGAAACCACTATTTGTGAGAGTGTTCGTGAGCGAAGCGCCTTGAGTTCCGGCTGCGTTGAAAGTAATCGAATCGCCTGTAGCAAGGACTGTCCCGCCATTCCAGTTTGCATTGGTCACCCAATCTGGAGGGGGGGTATTTCCCACCCAGGTCCGCGCTGCCGACTGGGCCGAATGGCTGAGGAGGAGTGTGGCAATCGATCCAGCGAGGATGGAAGGGAAACGGGCGGTGGAGAATAAGTTTTTGCTCATAGGGGAAGTAAAGAGAATCACAGCGACTGTCTCATGCGACATGCCTCAATGCCACGGCGATTCGTCGGCAGATTGTCCTAGTTATAGAATTGCCCAACTCCTCGAAAAATTTGCGACTTCCGAATGGAACACGTTGTTGATCTAAAGGATCTCGGCCTTTCCCCAGCGGATTCCACGTTTGTTCCAACGGTATTAGTCCTTGGTCTGGCAGGACGAGGAGTTGTCCCAATGGGAAAAGCACTGGGAACGTTGGGACAAGTCGTTGGTGCGTCGGGACATGTCGTTGAAACGTCGGATCAAGAGCTGTTTCCGATGGAAAAGGCTCTTGAACCTGCGGGGGAAGTCATTGACCCGGCGGAACCCGCGCCGAGTCTGCTTCAGATTTCTCGATCTTTCATTGGGTCAGTTCCTCCACAGACCATATGCCAGAATCTCCAGGCTCGAACAAATGCTTCTCGATCACGATCAGGCCAAGGCGAAGTTGAAGCGCCGACTCATCGGAGTTTGAATCGATTCAGGCGACGCGAAGGAGCGTTTTCAATTGCTTGCGTTGAGTCCAGCCCACAGCCGCCAGTGTTAGTGTGCCTGCGACCCATGTGGAAGGTTCAGGGACGGGGACAACCTCGGTGGAAATGAAACTGGTGCCAGTGCCGATCTGAGTGCTGCCGGAATCGCTAAAGAACTGGATGTGATCCAATTCGCTTTGGGTCAACGTGCTGGTAGTGAAGATGAGCTGATCCGCTCCGCCTGCAGTAAGTATAGTACCGCTCCAGTTATAGATTTTCAGGATGGCGTTATCGTCCCAATTCCCGGTGAGCGCGCTGGCAAAAGTCAGAATATCCTTACTTCCACTGGTGCCGAGGGTGCCGAAGTCGATGATCGAGTTGGCACTGAGGGTGAGTGCCCCAACCGATTCATTCAGCCCGGCAACACCGATGGCGAGAGTGCCGCCCGACAAGGTGACGCCCGCCGAGTCTCCGATCTGGTTGCCCGTGTTGGCCAACAGTAGGGTGCCGCCGGAAATCGTCACACTGGTGGAGGTATTGATACGACCCGTGGAACCGGTGGTTAAGGTGCCCGCGCTGACCGTCGTTGCACCTGTGTAGGCGTTGGTCGCGCTAGTAAGGGCGAGCGTGCCGGTGCCGGCCTTGGTGATGCTGTTGGCGGTGGTGCCGTTAGAAATCGCGCCGCCAATTGTCAGCGTCGCCGAGCCATTAGTCGTGATCGTGCGGGTGGTTCCGGCAGTCGCGCCCAGGGAAGTCGCACCGGTGCCGAGATTCAAATTGTTCGCGCTGGTACCGCCCGCAGTGCTGAAGGCGAAATCGCCGTTGATCACGAGGGTGGGATTGCTCGTTTCGGTCAAAGCCCCGCCACTCGTGTTATTCAAGGTGCCGCTAGTGATATCCAGTTTGCTGCCGTTTGCGTTCACCAATGCCCCGGCGCTCTTCAGGTTCAGCGTTCCGCCGTTCAGAAAGACTTGCCAGTTTGACGAGCCTGTTCCGAGGGTAACCGTGTTATTGAGAGTCAGCGAGCCGCTGGTTACCGTCGCAGCGAGAGTCCGACTGTTATTGGAAGAAACGACGCCGTTGATCGTCAGGTCGTTGTTGGTGGTGCTCGCCACAGTGATGTTTGCGTATTGGTTGGACGCAGAATTACTCAACCCGCTCAAGATTACGTTTGCTCCGGTCAGATTAAAGGCAGTGGTATTTCCAAGGCCGAATCCGATGCTGCTGCTGAGCTGGAAAGCCGATGAGCCGAATTTCAGCGTGTCGCCGGTGGTGCTGGTGACATTGATGGTGGCATTGGTTGCGTTAGCATTGCCGGTCTGGCCATTCAGCGTGAGAGTGTGCCCATCCCCCGTCGGAGAGTTCAGGCTATTGACGAGGAAGTTATAGGTGCTCGTGCCAGAAAAAGCATTAAGACTCAAAGGCGTGAACGTGGTGTCCGCATCCGCCTTCAGGCTCATCGTCGCGCCACTGGTGAAGGTGATCGCCGAGCCAGTGCTCATCGCCGCCGCGCCGTTATACTGCACGGTGCCGGAAGAGATTGTCGTGCTGCCGGTCTGAGTGTTCGTACCAGCCAGCGTCAGGGTTCCGGTGCCTTGATATGTTAATGAACCGGACACGGTCGGGCCATTCTGGACGTTACCGAGGATACTGACGTTGGCGGTGCCGCCGATGGCGGTTCCTGAGTTGGCATTCGCACTCGACTGGACCGTGAAGGTTGAGCCGCCAAAAATCAGCGTATTGCCAGGGCCATTGATAGTTAAGCCCGCATTGCCGGCGGTATTGGTGAAGGCACCGTTAAATTTGAAGGTCGATCCTGTGCCAAGGAGGGTCTCGGTATAAACACCGCTCGTCGTGACCGCACCCGCGCCGAAGGTGATGTCGCCATTGCCACCCGTATTCGCCGCCGCGCCGAAGGTGCCATAGCCAAGAGTAATGGGAGTCGCGTTCGCAAGCGTCAGCGCAGCTCCGGTGCTGTTGAGAATCGTGGCACCGGTGGTGTTCTGGTTAGAGGCGCTAAGGGTAAGGGCGCCGCTGCCGAGGGCCGTGGTCGATAGCAAGTCGAGGATGCCGGCCGCCACGAATATGCCCGCCGTGCCAGCCGTGTTGTTGCCAGAGAGTGCGAGGGTGCCCGTGCCTGCCTTGGTCAAAGTAAAGCCACTAATGCTGCCGCCCAAGGTCAGAGTATTAGCGGTAACTGTAACGGTGCGGTTGGCGTTAAGAGTTACCGCGCCAGTGCCCAAGTCCAGGCTATTGGTTCCGGTGAAGGTAAAGTCGCCGTTCCAGCTTTGCGCGTTATTGGTACCCAGAGCGATTCCTGCTACCGAGGAGTTGATGGTGCCACCCGCAATTGTGAAGTTGCCTGTGCCGATGGCAGAGGAGGTGGTCGTACCCGTCGCTCCGTTGTCGATGTTCAACGTCCCTCCGTTCAAGGTCGTACCGCCACTGTAAATGTTCGCACCAGAGAGGGTGAGCACGCCAGCACTTGGTCCCCCGTATGTAACCGAACCCGCCGCGCCTCCGTTGGCGATGACTGCCGAGATGGTGGTGGCCCGTGTATTAGCCGTGATGACTAATTCGTTGTTGGAGCCGATGATGATGCCACCGGTCGAAGGCCCACCGGAAATGGTCAGCGTGCCAGCGCCAGCATTCATCAATCCATTGAGCGTGAGAGTATTTCCCGCCCCGATAGCCGTGGTCGTGTTCCCACCTGTAGAGTAGCGCAAGGTGTTGGCGGTCAGATTTGAAGACGTGGTGGCGGCCGCGCTGTATTCAAAGTTGCCCGTAGCGCTGGTGACGTTGGCCAAGGTTCCTGCCGTCGCCGTGGTTCCGGTGAGGCCAGTGATGTTAGTGGCCGCACCTGCGGTGGAACCAACCGCATACTTCAAGCTGGTGCCGGTGCCAAACGAAGCCCAAGGCCCGATGATGCTGTTGACGTTAGTGGATGTGGTGGTAATTGCACCAGTAGCGGTTCCGAAGTTGACTGCGGCACCGGCTACGGAGCGCCCAATCGCACCCAAGGTCAGAGTGTCGGTGCCAACAGTGTTGTTAACCGTCGATCCGCCCGAGTTTAATGTAAGTCCCGCGACCGTTTGTGAGTTAGTGCCCGCTTTGCTGTAAGAGAATGTGCCGCCGCCCATGGTGAGGGAACTGCTGGAACTCAGAGAGCCAGTCAACGTCAGTGTGCCCGCATTCACGGTCGTTGCGCCGGTATAGATGTTCGCGCCGGCCAAGGTAAGTGACGATGTACCGTTCTGAGTTACGCTCAAAACAGAGGTGCCCAGATTACCCGAAAGAGTTACCAGTCCTGTGCCCGTACCAACATTGCTAATGCTGATGTTGTTGCCGCTCGCGCCGATGTTACCATTAGCGGTAATAGTCCCACTGCTGTTCGCGCGGAAACTCAACGTGCTGTCTGCGGAAGCGGTAATGGTGCCGCCGAGGGTGATTGGCCCGGTGTTAGTAGCGCCAACGTCCGTGTTGGTCACCAGAACAAGGTTTGGATTGACAATGAGCGCGCCACTGCTGGAAGTAGAGATCACCGCTGTATTGGCATTTCCAAAGCCGTTGTTGGCCGCGCTGATTCCAGTGCCGTTCATCGTAAAGGCGTTTACACCACTCACAGCGATGGTCAGCGCGCCGGTGTTTGTCTGCTTGATGCCGCCCGTGATAATGTTCGTGTCGAGCGTCAGCGTGTCGAGCGGCAGAGTGGCCGTGGTAGTGTTATAGGTGAGGAAATCTCCAGCGATGCCAGTGTTCGACCAAGTGGCTGACGGGTTGGTGAAAGTCGCCGTGGTCCAGTTGTTCGTGGCTGCAGGGGTCAAAACATGGGTGGTATCAGCAGCCTCCGATGAATGACCAAGTGCGGCGGCAACGGCGAAAATCAATGCGGTTTTCGCGACAGGAGTGAAGCGATTGATGAGGGAAGCAGAGGATTTGAATTTCATAGAGGGATCAGGTCCGCAGAATCCCACCGACTGCGAAACACACAATGTAACTGTAATTCTAGTTATAGCACGCCAAGGACATTTATTGCGCCTCCGGTCCTATAATGAGAATCACGCGGACCTAGCCGAGAGCAGCAAGCGCAGCTACCAATGCCAGACAATGCATGCACGATTTTTTTCCGAAAAGAGTGCGACTCGTCCCACTACGATAAATTCATTTCGTTTACAGTGGGTAGTCGGACCTACACGGATACTTTGGCAAGCTGGAGTTTGATGTCTCGCCACGATAGTAAGCCTCGCGTGCTCGTCGCGATAACGGAAGAGCGCAGGCAGGGGTTTCTTCCCAACGATCTGCTGAACCGACTGAACGATCTGGTGGAGGATGTGCGCATGTACGATCCGGAATTGCGCTATGATAATTGGGAAAAAGAACTCGCCGACTATGAACCGGGAGTGATTGTTTCCGGTTGGGGAACACCTCGCATTCCCGTGTGGCCGCAGCCCAAGCTGGATTATGTCTGCCATCTAACAGGGGAGGTTCGGAATACGATTCCCAGGGAACTCATCGAGCGCGGTCTGATGGTGACCAATTGGGGGACTTCCATTAGTCGGACGGTTGCCGAATGCACTCTGATGCTGACCCTCTGCGCCTTGAGACGAGTGACGCAGTTTGCCCTCGGCATGCATGTGGAAAAGCAGTGGAAAACCACCGATTCGGCAGCCAGTCTGTTTGGACGACGCATCGGCATCCATGGCTTTGGAAATATCGCCAGGGAGTATGTCAAGCTGGCCAAACCCTTTGGCTGCTCCGTTTCCAGCTACGATCCGTATGTGAGTGACTCGGTTCTCCGCCAGCATGGAGTCCAGCGGTGCAACTCGCTCGAGGAGCTATTTTCCACTTCGCAGATTATCATCGAACTCGCAGCTAATACGGAGGAAACCCGTCGCAGTGTAACGGGCGAGCTTCTCCGAATGCTGCCTCCCGATGGCGTCTTTGTAAACACGGGCCGCTCCGCTGTGGTGGATACCGAGGCACTCGTTGAGATCGCTCGCGAAGGCAATCTGCAGGTGGCACTCGATGTTTTTGACGAGGAGCCATTGAGTGCGGATAATCCATTGCGAGGCTTGCATAATGTGACGCTTCTGCCGCACATCGCAGGCCCCACAACAGATCGTCTGCGCGATTGCGGAGAAGCTGCGGTCCGCAACATAACGAAGTATATCCACGGAGAACCTCTGGACGCGGTGATTACTCTGGATGTTTACGATCGGATCTCATAAACCCTGAGCCATGAATCCTAAGAATCGACTCCAACTCCCCTCTTTTTTGCAGTGAGCATCACTCCCTCTCCACGGCATATTAGTTTCCCAAATGACTTCGTTTGGGGTGTGGCTACCGCAGCAGCGCAAATCGAAGGAGCCGCATTCGAAGGTGGCAAGGGAGAATCGATCTGGGATCGCATGGCGAGGGTGCCGGGCAAGGTGCTCAATGGCGATACCCTAGATGTGGCCTGCGATCATTATCACCGCTATCCGGAAGATTTCGCAATGATGCGCCAGTTAGGTATCCAGCATTATCGCTTCTCGATTTCCTGGCCACGCATTTATCCGCAGGGAGACGGCGCGATCAATCAGGAGGGACTGGATTTCTACAATCGGCTGATTGATAGTTTGCTTGAGCATGGCATCACGCCGTGGGTAACGCTCTTTCACTGGGATTTACCGCAAGCATTGGAAGATCGCGGCGGTTGGCGCTCACGAATTGTTCCCGAGGCTTTCGCCGTTTATGCGGAAATGATCGTCAAGGCGCTGGGTGATCGGGTTAAAAACTGGATTACCTTGAATGAGATCCGGTGCTTCACACTCTTCGGGTATGGTGAAGGCTGGATGGCACCCGGCGTTTTTGAATCAGCTAAAGTGGTTAATCAAACCTATCATCACGCCTTACTCGCCCACGGATATGCCGTGAAAGCAGTTCGCAAATATGGCGGAACCGACGCTCGGGTAGGAATCACCGATAATCCTGATGTTCCGGTTCCTGTCACGGAAACTGCCACGGACATAGCCGCCGCCAAGGCTTGGTTTATCGAGAAGAATGCTCATATTCTGGAACCCATTTTTACAGGTCGATATTCGGACGAATATATTAAACGTTGCGGGGCTGACCGACCTGAAGTGGCTCTGGGCGATATGGAGTTGATCAGTCAATCGACGGATTTCCTTGGGCTGAATATTTATACCGGATGCTACATTCGCGCAGGAAACAACATGCCCTACGAGCAGATGGAATTCCCCGCGGATTATCCGTCCACGACGTGTCCCTGGTTAAAGGTCATGCCGCAGGTACTCTATTGGGGACCCCGACTCGCGTGTGAGTGTTATGGGGTTCAAGCTATTTACATTACTGAAAATGGATGCGGCTATGACGACGAACCTGTAGTCGCAGGTCAAGTGAACGACTTGCATCGTCGCGATCTGGTCCGGAACTATCTGTCTGAGCTACATCGAGCGATTCAGGACGGCGTGCCCATTCACGGCTACTTCCTCTGGTCGCTAATGGATAACTTCGAGTGGAAGGACGGCTATACCAGAAGGTTTGGGATTGTTCATAATGACTATTCCACGCAAAAACGCACTCCGAAATTAAGCGCTCTGTGGTATTCCAGCGTCATACGCGAGAACCGTTTGCTTTAAGCCGCCGCTCATAGCTAGGCGGTGAGTTCGGCCACTCTTACCACCATATCAATCCCGTAGTCGTAACCTTCGCAGTTGAGGGTTACTTTTCCATCGGAGCTTTGGCTGAAGATTCCCGGTGTACAATCATCCAGCCATCGAACGCTTTGAATGCCAACGGGTAGATAATCGATGATACGGGACGCGTTACTGTTTCCGTGTTTCACTACATGAGCATCCCCACGGCGTCCGAGATCATGCGCGAAATAAAAGAAACGTCCTTCGTCATGAAGAACAAAATCTTTTCCCTCGCATCTGGCGTCAAACGGTCGCGCATCGTAAATCAGATCGCCATGTGACTCGATCCATTTTCCAACTATTCTCAGTGCGGCGGCTTCATAAGCGGGAATGCCGCCCGTAGCGGTTGGCCCTATGTTAAGAAGATAGTTGGCACCGACTCTGCGGCAGGCGCAGAGATGCTGAATAATTGCCGCAGGACTCTTGAAGTTGTAATCGCGAGCGCCGATTCCCCAATGGCTGTTCATCGTTTCGCACATTTCCCCGGCGACATACTTAGACCAGCCGCGGCGATCCGGAGCAATGGGTAGTCCTTGTTCAAAGGTCGTGCTATCAATTTCCGGATGCCCTTTCGCACCTTGAGCATCCAAACCCGTATTGTTGATGATCATTGCCTCTGGCTGGAAACGGCGGATTATTTCAAAGAGACGGTCTTCCTTCCAATCCGCGTGCTCGCGTGACCAATTACCGTCAAACCAAAATCCACCGATCTCTCCGTAGTTTCGACATAGCACTTCCACAGACGCGTGGAGATAGTCGAGATAGTCATCGAACTTGGATTCACTGCAATTCGCCGAGCCCCATCTCCAATCCAGAGTGGTATGGTAGAGAAATGGAACAATATCCTCGGCGCGACACGCTTCCACGAACTCGGCGACGATGTCTCTTCCAGCCGGAGAATGCGGTGAATCGAAAGTGGAAAGTCCTCTTGTGTCGTAGAGAGAAAATCCGTCGTGATGTCGCGTGGTTAGAGTGATGTAGCGCATGCCGCTCTCTCGTGCCAAACGGGCAAATGCCCGGGCATCGAAATCCGCAGCCGTGAAATTTCCGGCAAGCTTCTCATAGTCGCTAACCGAGATACCTTTGTGATGTTGAATCCATTCTCCCTGACCTAGCTGTGAATAGAGTCCCCAATGAATGAAGAGTCCATAGCCGAGTCTTTCGAAGCGTGCCACGCGGTTAGACGGCTCCGGAATTTGCGGGGAGGCGAACATAACAGCTAGGAATTTCCGATCCGAATGACTTTGGGAGTAGCTAGATTCGCGGGCCAATCCAGCGTGGTTGGTATTCCTGGGTAAACGTCAAAGAAATTATCCGGCAAAGCGGTGTCACCTTCAAGATCAAGACATACCCGCCAGGCGAAGGTATCGCTTTCAAAAATAGCCTTTCCCTCGATTTGTCGAATACGAAGCTGACTCTCCGGCCATTTCATTTCCTTAAACAGCGGGAGAAAGAGAGTATCGCGAGCCACTTCAATGTCACCTTGTTTCAACAAAGCGTAGGCCACATGAGTCGTAGTGCCGAGAGAATCCCATTGAGCCGCATCGAATTCCGCAATGATCGTACTAGCGTTCTCCGGAAGATTTACAACCGAGGTTAGATTGAGTGGATAGCCTCCATCTAGCGCGAATAGACCACATCGGAGTTCCATTGATATTTCGGGGCCCTCATTGATTCCATAGATGCGAACAAAGTCGGATTCGCGCGTCACAACAACTGCGACAGGTGCATAAGCTCGTTTTACCGGCCAAAAGGCAGGTGTGCGGCGCAAATAATAATCCACAATGGTCCAGCTTCTCGTGGTCGGCCAAGTGTCATTATACATCCAAAATATCGCTGCCGAGCTGTCAAACATGCGCCGACGAAAATTCTTAACGTATTCACTCAACCCGATGCCCTGCAACAGTCCTCCCCAATAAACGTAATCTTCCACACTCATGGTATCGATGCTTTTACCCAGCCAAAACTCGAGCATTTCATCAGGATACGGTTTGCTGCCTCCCCAGAAGGAGACGCTGTTGTCATGCAGTTCCCATGCGAATGATCCCGGCTGATCCATGCCTGGCGGCAGGCAGGCCATTACCGTTTGAAGAGCGTTGGGGCCGAGGATGCCGCCTTCATTCGGAAAACGGCAAATCATCTCTCGATACTTACGGAAGTCGTTATCGGCAAAACCAATATTCCATGGATGTTGATCGCCACTTTCATCCGCATTGGGAGGAGCGCCATCTGGTGAAAAAGGGGAACTAGGCTGGTAGTAGCGTGTGCCATCCTCCTCGCGCAACAGGGAAGGCAACAACCGGTGAAATAGAACGTAATCCGGTGCCACAATTCCTTTTTCCCAACCCCATTCCAAGCCTCCCCATTCCATTTCGTTGTTTCCGCACCAGATGATCAGGCTCGGATGATGAGCCAGCCTTCTAATATGATGAATGGCTTCTTTTCTAACATCATTGTAAAAGGCTTCGTCGTATCCAGGATAACGATTGCAGGCGAAAATAAACTCCTGCCAAACCAGGATGCCGCGTTCATTGCAGAGGTCGTAAAATTCGTCGCTCTCGTATAGTCCCCCACCCCAGATGCGCAGGAAATTGCAGTTGGATTCCACCGCGCGATCGATCAAGGTCACATAGCGTTCGCGGTTGATTCGGTTAAAAATAATATCAGCCGGAACGAAATTTCCACCTTTGCAGAAGATCGGCTTTCCGTTGATTTCCACGATGAAATAATGGCCCTGCTCGGGATGCGGCTCCTGATTGATGCGGACGTGGCGGAATCCGATTCGACGGGAATCTACCCATTCATTTCCATCCCATGAAAGCTTGGCGTTCACCGTGTAAAGTGGCTGCGCTCCATGACCGATTGGCCACCAAAGTTCCGGTCGCTCCACGTCGATAACTGCTTCCAGTCGATTGGTTCCTGGCTTCACGACAAACTCGATGGTTTGAGTTAAATCCTTTTCAGGCAGGGAGACAGTCAGCGTTACTTTCGTTTCTATAAATCCCTCCACAATCAGCCTCGCTGTAACCGAGCCGCGTTCTAGTTGCGAATCTAGTTTGGCCAGTACGACCAAGGTTTCGATGCGAAGAGCAGAAGTGCGCTCAAGATAGACATTTCCATGAATACCTACATTCAGTAAACGTGGAGACCAGTCCCATCCGTGAGAACTCTGGACGATGCGCAGCCAGGGACGCTTCTGAGGAGCGGCATCCGGGACATGTTCCAGTCCTTTCGTTTGTTTGTCAGCAGCGTGGACCAGCCCGCTTTCGACGGTGACCACAAGGATGTTTTCTCCATCGATTAAATGATCGGTGACATCCAGTCGGCAGGGATAAAAATAGTTCGCGTGTCTGCCAACTTCCTTTCCATTGAGATAAATGACAGCCGCGAGTGCCAATCCCTCGAAAACCAGCCAGGCGCGCTCGCCCACTAATAGGCTGGAGCTTTGGAAAGATCGCCGATAGTGCCAAAACATTTCCTCGACCCATCGTGCGCTGAGGCATTCCAAACCCAAAGTTGGCTCTTTGATCAGCCCGAGACGAATGAGATCTTCGTGAATCTCGCCTGGCACTTGAGCGTCCCACGCCCGATCAAGCACGGCGTCTGGCTCGAACAAACGCGTGTGGCGATCACCTCGTTGGTTGTCATACCAGCGAACTTTCCAAGTTCCATTCAGATCAATACGTTCAGACATATAAGTTTCGCGCAGGGTGCTCTGTAAGGATTCGCGAAGCAAGGAAGCCCCGAATCATATTATAGAATGGAATCCGAGTTGCACTGCGCAAATAATGAGGCGAGCAACAGAGTCAATTTTCAGCGACCAATCCTCGGAGCGATCCCATTCCCAATACAAAAGACAGCATGTTTAAAGAACGACAACTAATGGTTTGGGAAGCTCCCGAACTGACCTCCCTCAACAAGCTCCCGCCGCGTGCAACGTTCACCCATTTTCCCAGTGCTGAGCAGGCGTTGAGCCACGCGCCGATGCAATCTCCGTGGATTTTATCCTTAAATGGTGAATGGCAATTTCGGTGTGAGTCCAATCCTGATGACGCTTTTCGATTGATAGAAAATCTTGCCACGGACAGTGCCGATTGGGGGACTATCCAAGTGCCCGGAAACTTGGAAATGCAGGGCCATGGCCGTCCTCACTATACCAATGTGCAGATGCCGTTTCGGGAGGAGCCGCCCCATGTTCCGGCCGTTAACCCGACCGGTGTTTACCGCAAGGTGTTTACCGCACCCGCAGAGTGGGCAAACCAGCGAGTTGTGATTCACTTCGGCGGAGCGACCAGCGTTCTGGCCGTCTATCTCAACGGCTTGGCAGTGGGGTTAAGTAAAGACTCCTGCCTTCCCGCAGAGTTCGATCTAACTCCGCTCATCCGAATTGGTCAGGAAAACGAACTGATTGCCTGTGTGATTAAATGGTCGGACGCTTCCTTCATCGAGGATCAAGACCAATGGTGGCTTTCCGGGTTGCATCGCGAAGTATTTCTTTTCACCACACCGCTGACGTTCATTTCCGAGATTTACGCCCGCCCAGAATTGAGCGCGGATCTTGGCACGGCCACACTGTCGCTGGACGTTCAACTTGGCTATGCAGAAGGCTTACATGAGAACGCGATTGTGGAACTTCAGTTACTCGATCCTCAAGGGCGGCCCGTTTTCAAAACTGCCGTCCAAAAGAACGTCTCGAGCCAACGCGAACAGTTGAGTCACAATCGATTCCTGGCGAGTTTCTCGGAGGAAATCCCGGTTGAAAACCTTCAACTATGGTCGCATGAAACTCCCGCTCTTTACACCGCTCTCATTAGCCTGAATTCGCCGCATGGTGCTGAATACACCGTAACTCGACTGGGATTTCGTCGCATCGAAATCGTTGGCCGGGATTTGTTAGTTAATGGGCGGCGCATTCTCATCAAAGGCGTCAATCGCCATGACCATCATCCGGACTTTGGCAAGGCGGTCCCGTATGAGACGCTCATTCAGGATGTGACGCTGATGAAGCAGTTTAACTTCAATGCCGTCCGCACGTCGCATTACCCGAACGACCCTCGCTGGCTAGATCTTTGTGACGAATACGGTTTGTACGTCATCGACGAGGCAAATATCGAGTCACACGATTTCCATAACGAACTTTGCAACAATCCTCGCTACACCACGGCTTGGCTCGACCGCGTGATGCGCATGGCCATTCGCGACAAAAATCATTCGTCCATCATTGCGTGGTCGCTGGGAAATGAATCAGGCCACGGCACGAACCACGACGCCTGTGCAGGCTGGTTGCGAGCGTACGACCCCAGTCGTTTGATTCATTATGAAGGTGGGATTTCGGGGCAAAGCAAAGTGAGCTGGCAGGATGGCGCCGCCGTCAGCGATCTGATTTGTCCCATGTATTCTAACATTACCGAGCTGTCGGATTGGAGTGATCTCGTCACGAAATACTGGCGTCCGGCGACGACTCCCTGGATGGATGATGCCACGCAAAAAGCACTTCAGATCCAAATGGAAGTCCACCGCAAAGGCTGCGACCGCGGCTCCGGCTCTCGCGTCCCGCTGCATCCATTGGCCCGGCCGGTGATTCTTTGCGAATACTCGCACGCCATGGGCAACTCCAATGGCTCGTTATCCGACTACTTTCATCTCTTCAAAACCAAACCAGGCATCCAAGGCGGCTTCATCTGGGAATGGCTCGATCATGGCTTGCGCATGAAAACTGCAGATGGCCGCGAATACATGGCTTATGGCGGTGATTTCGGCGATGTGCCGAATGACGCCAACTTCGTCTGCGATGGGCTCGTCTCTGCCGACCGCGTCCCGCATCCTGCCATGTGGGAATTCAAACATCTGGCGCAACCGGTCTCGGTTGAAACCGTCGAAGGCCACTCCGATCGCATCCGTGTTATAAATGATCACGACTTTATTTGTCTTTCTCATCTGCGGGGAGAATGGACGCTTCTCATCGATGGAGTTTCTAACAAGACGGGCACACTTCCAGAGCTGGCGCTGGCTCCGGGAGAAACGAAGGAGATTCCACTCGCGCTCGGCGAGTTACCAGCCGGGTCCGAAGCCCATCTAACGGTGCGTTGGACGACCGTCCGCGACAATACCTACGCGAAACAAGGACACGAAGTCGCATCGACCCAACTCGTGCTCGCCACTCCGCCAAAGGCTGTCCAGTATGCCCCAGCCCAGAATGCGACCGGGTCCGTTCTCGCCGAGGAAATACTTGGCGGCCTGCGTCTCACCATCGGAAAAACAGTAGTCACATTCGACTCTGCCTCCACGATGCTTTCATCGATTCGGGTGAATGGAGTGGAATTGTTGGCACGCGGTCCGTTGGTCGAACTGAACCGCGCCGCCACGGACAACGACGGCTTAAAACTTTGGAGTGGCCAAGATTACAAACCGTTGGGCCGCTGGCAAAAACTTGGGCTCATCACACAGCCGCTCCAGCATCGACCTGGAAGATTCGAATGGAAGTCGAATCAAGACGGCTCTGTGACGGTCACCTTATCTCATACGGCATCCGGCCGTAACCAATGGACGGACTGTGAGCACACGCATGGTTACACCTTGCACCCGGATGGCAGATTGGTTGTGGAAAACGAAATCACTTTCGGTGAAGCCGATATGACGGATTTGCCGCGCGTGGGAATCCGGCTGGATCTCGTTTCCGGTTACGAAAAGCTTTCCTATTTTGGTCGTGGCCCGACCGAGAACTACAGCGACCGAAAAGCGGGGAGCTTCGTAGCTTGCAACCAGACGACGGTGTCTGCGGAATACGTTGATTACGTCATGCCGCAGGAGCACGGACATCATACCGACGTGCGCTGGCTGGAGCTAGGCAGCAGCCACGATTTACCATCGCTGCACTTCAAGGCAGATCCACTCTTTGATTTTAACGCCAGTCATCTCACTGCTGAGGATCTCTATGTCGCCAAGCACACGACGGAGCTGCAACCTCGTGCGGAAACCATTCTATATCTGGATGCCGCGCACCGCGGCCTCGGCACCGCCAGTTGTGGCCCAGATGTCTTGGATACCTATCGCGTAACTGCGACTTCCTATACTTTGCGTTACACTCTGAATGGCCTCTGACATCAAGCAAAGGCTGCAACTCATTCCAGGAACCGCAGCTCAGGTTGTGTGGCGGTTTTTGATGTAGCAGACGAGCTTGTCTGGGTCGGCTTTTGTGGCCCACACCATGCGGAGAAAATCGGCGGGATGCAGGCCGTTTGTCTTGAAGAATTTCCGGTCGCCACCGCAGCAATACATGATCTCCGGCGGCAGCGCGCCTTCCAGAAATGCCTGTGCTTTTGGGATGATTCGCGGGAGCCATTCGATGCCGGCGTAAACCTCGTCCTTCGAGGGCAGATCGGTTTCCAGGATCGGAGTTACACTCCAATGGCGGTGCATCTCGTGCAGGAAATAATCGCGCCGCGCGGCCACCATCAAGAGCACGGTGTCCCAGTCTGGCTCGCCCCGTCCGACCCAATCCTCGGCGTAGTCGTAGAGGTGAATCGGGCGCAATCCAATGGAGGCTAGATAGGTGGTCTCGTCGTCGTTGAAGTAGGTGTCGGCCCCACGAACACCGCTGCGGTATTTGCCGACGGCGATGTCGTAGAGAGAGTGAAGTTGCTGGGTCCAGCGATTGAGTTCCATGGTTGTGTGTTTACGTTTGAGGCTGCGCGGCGGCTGCTATTTTTCGTCGAGGTAAGTGCCGATGGCCTCCAAAAATGGCGGGAGAACGGTCTCCGCTTTCACCGGGCCGACTCCTTTGATTCGCAGCGCAGCTTCCACGGTGCGCGGCTTCAGGCGCGAGAATGCCTCCAGCACGACATCGCCGAAAACGATGTAAGCCGGGACATTTTTCTCGGCCGCCAAATCGGATCGAACTCGCTTCAGGCTGGCCAGCAAATCGTGATCCACTGGGATGGCCAACGCGCCGCTCGGTTCGCCGACGGCAAGTTCCATCGTCTCGGGCCAGCGCAAGGTGTAACCGCGCTCGCCGCGCATCACTTTGTTGCCAAACGCGGTGAGCGTCATCAGCGGATACGGGCCGCCGGTGGCGAGAACGAGTCCGCTTTCCTGCAGACTGCGAAAGAGTTCGTTCAGGTAAGCCGCTCCGTGCGAACGCAGCAATCCGTGAGTCGAAAGCCGGTCCAGGCCAGCGGCCAAAATTTCCCGCGAACGGCTCCCGAGCAGCGTCTGAACGATGCGGCCCTTGCCGAAACGCGCCTGCCATTCGCCGCCGACATTGGCGCTCATTCTAGCCACGCCGCTGAGGGCTTTTTGGACGAGAATCGCCTCAAACTCCGTTGGCGCGCGCTCCCCGGCGCGGGTGTCGTCGGTGCAAATATCGCAGTTTCCACAACGCGTCGCGCCCTCGTCGCCGAAGTATTCGAGAATCATTTCCTGACGGCAACGGCGTCCGTAGGCGAGATCGACCATGGATTTCAGCTTCTCGCGGTCGCGGCGTTCCTTCTCGCGGAGCGGCTCGAAATCAATCTTGAGTTCCTTGGAACTCCGCTCGCGCTGGAGGACTTTGGTTCCCCTCACCCGCTGGCCGGGGACATCGAAACGGTCAATCGCCCCCGCCCGATCCAGGATCGAAAGCGCTGAGCCGACGGACATTTCATTCACGTCCTGGCCGACCGCCTCGGCGATGTCGCGAATGGATTTCAACACCACGCCATCCGGGTCAGATAAGGATCGAAGTCGCTCGTAAAGGTCGAGGATCAACTCCTTCGACGGATTGCTGCCTTCGATGAAAAAATCCTGCACGCGCGTGTCGGCGAAGTTGAAAAACAGCTCGCAAACCGCCGGCTCGCCGTCGCGCCCGGCGCGTCCGGCCTCCTGATAATAGGCCTCGACACTCCCCGGAATCTCGAAGTGCGCCACGAAGCGAATGTCGGAGCGGTCGATGCCCATTCCGAAGGCGTTTGTGGCCACGGCAATGTCGGCGTTGCCATCGACAAATTGATTTTGCGCCTCCGTCCGCGCTTCGTCACTGAGGCCGCCGTGATAGACCACGAGTTTGACTTTTTTCTCCTTGAGCACTTCGGCGACGGCCTCGACGCGTTTGCGGGTGGCGCAATAGATCACGCCCGTTTTGTGCTCGGCGATGAGGGCATTCAGCCGCTCATATTTCTGCGACTCGCCCGTGGTGTGGGTGATCGCGAAACGCAGATTCGGACGCGCAAAGCCGGCGACAAATTCCACCGGGTTTTCCAGTCCGAGCCTTTGCAAAATATCCACGCGCACCACCGGGGTTGCGGTCGCGGTGAACGCCGCCGCCTGCGGATGTCCGAGTTCTTTGAGGACGCTGCCGAGCCGAAAATAATCGGGCCGGAAATCGTGACCCCACATGGACAAACAATGCGCCTCATCTACCGCGAAGAGCGCGATTTTGATGCCTACCAGCGTCCGCATAAAGGCCTGACTCCGAAAACGTTCCGGCGCGATATAGACCAATTTATAGCGTCCCTCCTCCATCCCACGCATCACCTCGCGCTGACCTTCGAGCGAGAGCGACGAGTTGATCAAAGCCGCCGGAATCCCTTTGTCCGCGAGGCCATCGACCTGGTCTTTCATCAGCGCGATCAGCGGCGAAACAACAATCGTCACGCCCTCCAGCAGCATGGCCGGGAGTTGAAAACAAAGCGACTTGCCGCCGCCCGTCGGCATGACGGTTAGAACGTCTTTGCCATCGAGAATCGCCTGCACGACCGACTCCTGGGCATCGAGAAATTCCCGAAAACCGAAGTATTTTTCCAAAGCAGCGCGCGCATCCACAGGGCGCACACTGTTGGGCAAACGCCCGGCCATCGCAAGGACTTTGCCCGTCTATTTCCCGCCTTTGAGAGGACCGCAGACCGGAGTTCCAGCGTTATCTAACATATGAAACTTCTCAACAAACACGTCGCCATTCTCGCCGCCGATGGATTTGAACAATCCGAACTCCAAGGTCCCAAGGAAGCCCTCGAACTGGCAGGAGCCACGGTCAGCATCGTCTCGCCCGCAGGCCGCACCATCCAAGCCATGAAACACGCCGACAAAGGCGATGTCTTCGACGTCGATCTGCCGCTCGACCACGCGAAACCGGAGGACTTCGACGCCCTCATGCTCCCCGGCGGATTGATGAATCCCGACACGCTGCGGACCAACGAGGACGCGCTCCAGTTCGTGCGCCATTTCGCCGAGGCGGGCAAACCCATCGGTGCGATCTGTCACGCGCCGTGGATCCTGATCAATGCCGGACTCGTCGCAGGCCGCCGCCTCACCTCGTGGGAAGCAATTTCCAGAGACGTGGAAAACGCTGGCGGCCTCTGGGAAAACAGCGAAGTCGTCTGCGACAACGGCCTCGTGACCAGCCGCAAACCCGCCGACATTCCTGCCTTCTCCGACAAGTTGATCGAAGAAATCGCCGAGGGCCGTCACTCCGGCATGGCGGCAGCCGCCACTGTCACCGCTGATTACGACAAAAACTCCGCGTAGTTGCGAGAGCGGGGTAATCCGTGTAACCGGTCGTGCCCTGCGCGTAGAACGTCTGCGGCTGTGGCTCGTTGAGCGGGGCATTTTCCGCGAAACGCCGGGGAAGGTCGGGGTTCGCAATGAAGAGCTGGCCCCAGGCGACGGCGTCGGCTGTGCCCGCCTCGATTGCAGCTTCGGCGGATTCCTTGGTGAAAACCTGGTTCGCAATGAAGGTGCCGCCAAATTTCTTCTTCAGCTCCGGCCCGAGTTCGCTTCCATCGTAAGCTTCCCGCGAGCAGATGAACGCGATCTTCCGTTTGCCTAATTCCGTCGCCACATACCCAAAGGTCGCCGCTGGATTTTCGTCCGCGATCCCCTGCGTGCCGCCCTTGGGCGCGAGATGCATCCCGACGCGATCCGCGCCCCAGACGTCGATGACCTGATCCGTGACGTCCAGCATGAGGCGCGCTCGGTTTTCCACCGGACCTCCATAGATATCAGTGCGGAGATTGGTGCCCGTTTGCAGAAATTGATCGAGCAAATACCCGTTCGCGCCGTGGATTTCCACTCCGTCGAAGTCGGCCCGCAGCGCATTCTCCGCCCCGCGCCGATAGGCCGCCACGATCCCCGGGATTTCGTCCAACTCCAGCGCGCGCGGCGTCACATATTCCTTCATGGGCCGGATCTGGCTCACATGGCCCTCGGGCTTGACCGCACTCGGCGCGACCGGCAGCTCGCCATTCAAATACGAGGGGTCCGACACGCGACCGACATGCCAGAGCTGGAGAAAAATCCTCCCGCCTACTTCGTGGACCGCCGTGGTGATTTTTCTCCAACCCGCCACCTGCTCACCGCTCCAAATGCCCGGCGTATCGGGGTAGCCGACGCCCATCGGATCGACGCTGGTGGCCTCGGAAATGATGAGACCCGCCGTGGCGCGCTGGCGGTAATACTCGGCCATGAGGTCGTTGGGCACGCGTCCGTCGCTGGCCCGGCAGCGCGTGAGCGGGGCCATGATGATGCGATTGGGCAGGGTAAGCGATCCGAGTTGCAGTGGCGTGTGGAGAATGGACATAGTTCGGTGATTCTCGAACTTACAGGTCTATTGTCAACTGCTTTCCAGCCGCTGAGGTCGGTGCCATCGCGGACTAATGCTAAAAAAGAAAGCCCGCCGGTGATGGCGGGCTTCTTTTTAACGTTAGGGCTGAGTCGAATGAAACTCGACTTAGGATTTTGGCTTTTGCTTGGCCTTCTCCATGGTGCCGCCGTGGTGCATCGGGCAACTCATGTTGTGGCAATCCTTGGCGCTTTTGGCGTGGCATTCCGCTTTGTGGGCGGAACATTCAGCCTTGTGCATGGGGCATTGTTTCGACGTGGCGCAACCGGTGAAGGCGAGGCCAAGCATGGACAGGATCAGGAGGGATGTTTTCATATTGGTTATCCAACTCCCAAAAGCGTCTGTCGTCAATGGTGGGCGTGCCGTAGGTCAGTCGGTGACGGCGGCGGGTTTCTTTGCTAACGTCGCGGGCATGGACACGATTTTGATCACGGGCGCGAATCGCGGCATCGGGCTCGCCCTCACCGAGGAATGCCTGAAACTCGGCCACTCCGTCATTGCCACGGCGCGCGATCTCTCGAAGGCGACGGAACTCGCGGCGTTGCAGGAAAAATTTCCCAATCGACTTGCATTGCACTCGCTGGAGGTGACTTCCGAGGCATCGGTCGCGAAGCTCGCGGCGGAAGTTTCCAAGGTCGATGTGTTGGTGAACAACGCCGCGGTTTTTCCGGAGGACGGCGAGGAAACGGTGGATCGCTGGCAGATGACGCATCTCACGGAGGCGTTTGAGACGAATGTGGTGGGCGTAGCGCGAGTGACCCAGGCTATGCTCGGGCCGTTGCGGAAATCGGCGGCACCGAGGGTGGTGAATATATCGTCCACTGCGGGGTCGATCTCGGGGAAGCACTCCCATTTTTATTACGCCTATTCGACCTCGAAGGCCGCGCTGAACATGCTGACGCGGGCGATGGCATTCGACTTAAAGTCACATGGCATCACGGTCGTCGCGGTGAATCCGGGCTGGGTGCAAACGGAAATGGGCGGGGCGGATGCGACGCTCACGACGGAGGAATCGGCCGCTGCGCTGGCGAAATTGCTGGGGAAATTGACGTTGCAGGACGCCGCCAGTTTCCTCGAACGCGATGGCGCGCCGTGCCGCTATGCCTGGTAAAAAAGAACGGAGTTGGAGTGCAATCGGGCTGGTTGTTAGCGCGGTGTTGCTGGCGGGCGCGTGCGTTTTCCTCGCGTTGCAACCGCGACCACCAAAGGGAAATCCCGATCCGCGTTTCTGGCCGGTGGATGCGGTGACTCTGGCCACGCTGCCGCTGGCGACGCGGTTCGACATGCCGCTGGGCAGCGAACACGGCGCGCTGGTTTACAATGCACAGCCGTTCACGGAAAACCGCCATCTGGGCGACGACCTCAATGGTATTGGCGGCGAAAACACCGACTTCGGGGACCCGGTTTACGCAATTGCCAATGGGCGCGTGATCTACACTGGCTGGCCCGCCGATGGCTGGGGAAATCTCATTCTCGTGATGCACGCCTACGAGGAAAATGGCCGGCGGCGCTACGTGCAATCGTGTTACGCCCACCTGAATACGATGGAAGTCCACCCCGGCGAACTCGTCCGGCGCGGCCAGAAAATCGCGACGGTGGGGACAGCGGGCGGGCATTATCTGGCGCATCTGCATTTCGAGTTGCGTGAGTTTATGACTCCCTTCATCGGCCCCGGCTACCGGGCAGACGCACGGGGCTGGCTCGATCCCTCGGAGTTTGTGCGCCAGCATCGCGGTGCGGCGGAATCGGACTTGCGGACGGAGCCGACGATCGGTCCCTGAAAAAAAAGACCAGAGAGCTACGGCAAAGAGAAGCTGGCTACCGTTGCTGCCTTCCGGCCCTGGCGGGGTTTGCCGGTTCGCAGTCCATAGTCCCTGGCAGCGGCAAAGTAGGGAGGAAAGCCGCGCAGGCAACTGTTTTTTAGAAAAAATCGAGCGTTGTAGGTTGTCACCAAAAAAAAACATCGCTTATGATCTGTTTCTGCTAGAAAACATCCCGCTTCACTGATACTTACATTCATTCCCTACCCAGACATCCATGCCTAAGATTCTTCTCATTCTCTCTGTCGTTTTCATGCTCGGTTCCGCCGTGCTCGGTTTCCTTAACAAAGGCAAACTAGACACCGCCGCAGCTGGAGAGGCCACCGCTAAAAACTCCATCGCCGCAGCCACTGCGGAAGCGGACAAAGCGAAGAAAGCCGCCAAGGACACCAGCGAAAAACTCACCGCCGAAACCGCCAAGGTCGCCGACATGGAGCAGAAAGTCTCAACAGCGGAGGCTCAAGGTGCCAAGTCCGCCGCTGACGTGACCAACCTCACGGCCCAGCTCACCGACAAAACCGCCGCCCTCGACGCCGCAAATGCGGAGATGGAAAAACTCAAGGCCGCTCCTCCAGCTCCAACGCCTGAAGCGCCCGTTCCTGACAACGCCGCCCAAGTCGCCGAGCTGACCGCACAAATCGAGGCACTCAAGAGCGAAAAACAAATCATCGGCGACAAACTCGTGTCCGCCGAAGCCAAAACCAAGGAACTCAACGAGGTGGTTTCCAAGACCAAGAACGCCGTTATGACCAAAGGGCTCGAAGGCCAGGTCATCGCCGTCAACCAAGCCTGGGGCTTTGTCGTTCTCAACCTCGGCATGCACAGTGGTGCCGTGGCCAACGCCGAAATGGTTGTCATGCGTGACGGCGACCGCGTGGGCAAAGTCAAAATCACCTCCGTCGAGCCTTCCAATTCGATCGCCGACATTGTTGCCTCCAGCGTTCCCAACGGCCAGCGCGTGCTGCCAGGCGACCGCGTGATTTACGGCGGCAACTAACCGATTCTTATGATTCAGCGCACGGCATTTTTCCTTCTCATTGCAGGCACGGCGACGCTCTTCAGCTCCTGTGCCACCCAGGAAAAGCCCGTTGCGCAAACGCCCGCTTTTGGCGAGCCAACCAGCACGATTCCGTGGAATCAGCCCCAGAAATGGGAAGGCGGCGGCGCTGGCTTCAATGCCATGCGCGGCAACGAAGAGAATTAAGAAACGCCTGCAGATAGCGATGGAACTCGCTTGAAAAGCGGTTCGCTGCGGGAAAATTTCACC
Organism: Chthoniobacterales bacterium; assembly: GCA_039930045.1. Taxonomy (NCBI): domain Bacteria; kingdom Pseudomonadati; phylum Verrucomicrobiota; class Spartobacteria; order Chthoniobacterales; species Chthoniobacterales bacterium. The sequence continues at coordinate 125,818 of JBDSQB010000012.1, forward strand.
CGTCATGTCAGGTCGCATTCTCATCATTCGTGGGGGCGCGATTGGTGATTTCCTCCTCACGCTTCCAGCGATTGGGCTGATCCGGCAGAACCTGCCGAAGACCCGGATCGAAGTCCTCGGTTACCCATCGATCACCCGCCTCGCGCTCAGTCCGAAGTATGCGGACGCGGTGCATTCCATCGAATACGCCCCGCTCGCCGGATTCTTCAGCCGCCGTCTACAGCTTGATCCGGAAATGGTGACTTTCTTTGCCAGTTTCCAACAAGTCATCAGCTATCTCTACGACCCGGATGAGATTTTTGCGCAAAACCTGCGCACTGCCGGAGTCAAAAACCTCCTCACCGGTCCCGGCAAACTGAGCGACGACGCCCACGCAGTGCAACAACTTGCGCGTCCGCTGGAAAAAATGGCGTTCTTTCTGGAGGAACCCACGGCCGAGTTCAATCCGACTCAGACCGATTTGGCGGCGGCAGCGGCGATTCTGCCCGCGCAGCCGTTCATCGCGCTGCACCCCGGCAGCGGGGGCAAAAGGAAAATCTGGCCTCTGGAAAACTGGCGGAAACTCATCGCCTTCCTGCTGGAACACCAGCAGTCCATTCTCCTCGTCGGCGGCGAGGCGGATGACGAAAACATCGCCGTTTTACGATCTGAGTTCCATTTGCCTCTGGCCGATCATTTGCCGCTGCGAACGCTCGGGGCGGTGCTCTCGCAGAGTCAGCTTTTTCTCGGACACGACAGCGGGATTTCGCATCTGGCCGCCGCCGCAGGCGCGCGCTGCCTGCTTCTGTTTGGCCCGACCGACCCGGAAATCTGGGCGCCACTGAATCCGAAGGTGGAAATTATCACCTCGCCTGACGCGACGATGGAAGCCATCGCCTTCGATGCGGTCGCCGAGCAGGTCAAAGTCCTCCTCGCGAGCTAAAGCTGCTCGACTGAATAACCTTCGCTGCGGAGTTGGCGGACGATGCCGCTGCGACCGACCAAATGGCCGCTGCCAACGATGATGAGGACGTTTCCCTTGCCGCCAATCGTCCGCCGAATCGCGGGCATCCAGGCGTTGTTGCGGTCGTCGAAGATGGATTTGTAAAAGCCTTTTTCGTCCTTCGTCGAGTGGTTGATCAACGCATCGAGCGCGGCGGTGTCGCCAGTCTGCCAGGCATGAATCATCTGCCCAAACCAGACGCCGGTGAACGGCAGCGAGCCTAGCGTCGAGCGCAAATAACGATCCGCCTCGACATCGGAAAACTGCCGGAACGGCGCGGTCTGCGCCTGGACTTTTTCGAGTCCGCCGGTGGGTTTGCCGCGCTTCTGAGCGAGCTTGAAAAAATGAAAGTCGAGCCCGCGCTCGCTGTCGTAGCCGTTGCGTTCGAGGTAGAGACTCATCATCAGATCCGAGACGAGCCAGGGCCGCATCGGCTCCAATTTTTCGAGGGGAATCCCGAAATACGGTAGCAATGTTTTCAGCATCGTCAGCGTTTCGAGGCTGAGGTGCTGGCTGAGTTTTTCGCCCTTCGGATAGAGACCGTCTTTGAAGGAGTCGGCCATGGCGTTGTCGTGCTTTTCGTCGCCGAGCGCGATTTCAAAGATGACGCGCTGCGAGTCGTTGAAGGCATGGCAAAGCGCTGGTTTCAGAGGGTAAACGGACTTGGGCAGCACATGGATTGAGCCCATCAGATAGACCGTGTTGGTCGGCGATTGCACGCGCCAGAGGGTGCTTTTTCCCGTGGGCTGCGGGGCGAGGCTGCTGCAGCCGCCACTAAGGAAAAGGACGGCGAGGCCGAGAAAGGAGAGGAGTCGGTTTTTCAGAGTCGAGTTAGATTTCACCGGCAAAACGGTGCTGGCGCAATACGAGTTCGATCGCTGTCTGGATAATGATTCGCTGGGCGCGAATGCGGCGGTCGAGGGAAAATTCAGAGGGCGTTTCGATGGTGAAGCAGGTGTCCACTTTGCCACGGGCGAGAAAGATGGACTCGGGGCCATCGGGCATTTTTCGGCGGGTGACATTGCGATGAAGGTAACCCGGCTGGGTAAACTGGCGACCATCTATCCTACGTCGCGGGTCGCGTGGAAGGATGTGCCGGGCTGCGGCCAAAAGCTGCGGGCTGAGTGGAGTCAGGGCGGAATTTAGCTCGTAAATGTAGATCCCCTGCCCGTCGTAATCCTCGTGGAGAGCGAGCGATAAAATGTAACGCTGACCGGTGATCACGTCGTGCAGCGCCTTGAAAATCGGCAGGCTGGCGTCGTGAAACTGGCGGTTGAGATCGATCCCGCTGGCGTCGGAGCGGCGGTTGTGGGTCAGCCCCCAAGGGTTCAGACACGGGAAAATAGTGAAACGCGCGTGGCGAAACATTTTGGGATTTTTCTGCGCCCACGCCAGCGTGCCCTCGGTGCCGCCCGGTTCGTCGCCGTGAATGCCAGCCGAGAGGTAAATCGACGGCGCGTCCTTCGCGGGACGCCGCGTTTGCAGGACGTAGAGGGGAAATCCATCGTGCTCGGCAAACTGGGTCATCGTCAGGCCCGAGCTTCGCGCGACGGCCCGCCAGCGACGGAGGAGCGTCGGGTAATGATGCGCGAAATGCTGCGGGAGCTGTTTCATTTTGCCGAAAGCGCGGCCAGCAGTTTGTCGTGAATGCCGTCGAACCCGCCATTGCTGAAAACGACAATCACGTCGCCGGGCCGCGTCTGCGGAACGAGATGCGCGACGATGCTGTCGGCGTCGGGCAAATAATACGCCGGAATGTGGCGCGACTGAAGGTCCTCGACGACTTTCTCCGGGTGAAGCCGGTCGGCGGCGGGAAGCTGTTCGAGCCGGGCGACTTGGGAAAGATAAACGCCATCCGCTCCGGCAAATGCCTCGGGCAGCGCGTCCTGAAAAACGGCGCGGCGAGTCGTGTTCGACCGCGGCTCGAAGATGGCCCAGAGTCGAGTTCCAACATATTGATGGCGCAGGCCGGCGATGGCTTGTTTGATGGCAGTCGGATGGTGCCCGAAGTCGTCCACGACTTTGACGCCATTCACTTCGCCGCGCACTTCCTGACGGCGTTTCACCCCGGTGAAGCAGGCGAGTGCCCCGGCGATGACTTCCACAGAAATGCCGTAGCGATGCGCCGCGCTGATCGCCATGGCGGCGTTGCGGACGTTGTATTCGCCAATCAAGGGCAGATGAAATTGATGTCCGAGCAAGGTGAATTGCGAACCCTCCGGCGTGTAACTGACCGCATGAATCGGAATGTCGGCGTCGTCCGCAAACCCGACTCGCAGGAGTGGCGCGGGACAGGTCGATGCGGCTTCGAGGGAATTGACGTCGTCGGCATTGACCAGCACGACGCCATTTTTCGGAACGATATTGAGCAGCCGCCGGAAGCTGAGTTGAATGGAACTCAAATCGTCGAAGATGTCGGCGTGATCGAACTCGATGTTGTTTACGATGACGAGTTCGGGCAGGTAATGGACAAACTTGGAGCGTTTGTCGAAAAACGCGGTGTCGTATTCGTCGCCTTCGATGATGAAATGTTCCGATGGCGCGAGCCGGGCCGACTGGGGCAGGTTCTTCGGAATGCCACCGATCATGTAACCGGGGGCGAGTCCCGCCGACTCGAAAATCCAGGCGAGCAAGGTCGTGGTGGTGGTTTTTCCGTGGGTGCCGGTGACGACGAGGTTCGTGCGGCCACGGAGGAAGAATTCCTTGAGCGTTTCCGGCAGCGAGAGGTAGTAAAGTTTCCGGTTGAGAACTTCCTCGAGTTCGATGTTTCCCCGGCTAATGGCGTTGCCGACAACGATGAGATCGGCGTTTGTGGGGATGTTTTCGGGGTGAAAGCCGGACTTCAAGGCGATTCCGCGCGCTTCCAGATAGGTGGACATCGGCGGGTAAACATTGGCGTCGGAGCCGGTGACGCAGTAGCCCTGCTCTTGCAGCGCGGCAGCGACCGATCCCATCGCGGTGCCGCAAATGCCGATGAAGTGGATGTTTTTTATTGGTTGATGCATGGAGAAAATGGACGACCAGCGGACCGGACGTTGCTCGATATTCAATAGGCCGCCCGGCTTGTCGAGGAGAAGCTTGCTCGCAGAAGGTTCCAATCGTTGAAAAATCCTGGCTCGAAAAGACCGTTTTCCGCTTGACCCCTTCTCTTTACAAGGCATCATACCGCCGACTTTTGGGTCTTTGAGGCCAATGAACTCTCTATCAGTGACATGCATCTAAATACGGGCACAATTCTATGGACTTTCTGCTACTTATCCGTGCTCCTTGGGCTGTCCGCCTATGGGTTGCACCGATATTCCATCATCTTTCTCTTCCTGAAATATCGGAAGCAGGAACCGCGTCCGCTGCGCCAATTTGAGTCGCTGCCGGTGGTGACGGTGCAACTGCCGATCTATAACGAATATTACGTGGTTGAGCGCCTGCTCGAATCCGTTGCGCAGTTGGATTACCCGAAGGAATTACTGCAAATCCAGGTGCTGGACGACTCCACCGACGAAACGGTGGAACTCACCCAAAGCCGCGTGAGTGCGATGCAACTCGACGGCTGGGACATCGCCGTCGTGCGCCGGGAAAACCGGATCGGCTTCAAGGCCGGGGCGCTGGAGGAAGGGCTGAAAACGGCCAAGGGCGATTACATTTTCATCTTAGACGCCGACTTCGTGCCGCTCCCGGACATGCTCCAGAAATCGATCCATTTCTTCACCGATCCTAAGATCGGGATGATCCAGACGCGCTGGGGTCACATCAACCGCACCTATTCGCTGCTGACACGGGTGCAGGCGATGTTTCTGGACGGGCATTTGCTTCTGGAACAAACCGCGCGCTGCCGCAGCGGACGTTTCTTTAATTTCAATGGGACTGCCGGCATCTGGCGGAAAAGCTGCATTACCGAGGCCGGCGGCTGGCAGCACGACACGCTGACCGAGGATTTGGACCTCAGCTACCGCGCGCAGATGAAAGGCTGGAAATTTGTCTTCCTGAAAGACGTGGTCACACCCGCCGAGTTGCCCGTGGACATGAACGGCTTCAAGTCGCAGCAGCATCGCTGGACCAAGGGCAGCGTGCAGACCTGCAAAAAAATCCTCCCGCTCCTCTGGCGCAGCCAGCTTCCGCTCGTCATAAAGTTGGAAGCCACCGCGCACCTAACCTCGAACTTCGCCTACCTGCTGCTGGCTGCACTCTGCGTTTTGCTTCATCCGGCATCCAGCGTGCAGATCAATGGCTGGTGGCATCTGCTCATCATCGACATTCCGATTTTCCTCTCGGCATCGGGCTCCGTGGCGCTCTTTTATCTCTGCGCCCAGATTCATCTGCATCCGAAAACTTGGTTGCGCGAAATGCTTCTCCTTCCGCTTCTGCTCGCCCTCGGTATCGGCATGTCGCTGAACAACGCCAAAGCCGTCCTCGAGGCGATCTTCAACCAGGAATCCGGGTTTGAGCGCACTCCGAAATACGGCATTGAGAAAAATGGCCAGCGCTGGAATACCGCGCGTTACATCCCGATCAAGACCCTCCTGCCGATCATCGAACTCGTGTTTGCCGGCTATTTCACCTGGTTTCTCTGGGAAGCCGTCCAGCGCCGGCAGTTCCTGAACGTCCCATTTTTGCTCCTTTTCCAAGTGGGTTTCAGTTACGTGGCACTCAACTCCCTCCTGCAATGGATGCCACGTTTCACCTTTGGGAAACGTTCCCCGGTTGCGCCTTTACCGGCGTAAACGATTGGAAAAATCACGATTCCTGAGACACAGATCAGGAATCATAGCTGCTTTAAGTGTGTGTGTTATGCAGGGAATCAGAATCCTATTCATCGTTTTACTGAGTGCTGTCGCCGTCCAGGCGCAGGCTTTTTTCGCTCCGGTTCGCGAAGCCATCATCAGTGTGCCCGACCAGAAGCTGGTCGTGATGGAAGGCACCAAAAAAATTGCCAGTTTCCCTGTTTCCACGTCGAAGTTTGGCATCGGCGACCGTCACAATAGCTGGTCCACGCCGCTCGGGTCTCTGCGGGTCGCGCAAAAGATTGGCGATCACATTCCGCCCGGAGCCGTCTTTCGCCGCCGCCAGCCCACGGGGGAAATTTTACAGCCCAATGCGCCAGGCCGTGATCCGATTGTAACTCGAATCCTGTGGCTTACCGGCAACGAAACCGGCAATCGGAACGCCTACGAACGCTGCATTTACATCCACGGCACGACCGAGGAAAAGATGATTGGCAAGCCAGCCAGCTTTGGCTGCATCCGGATGAAATCGAGCGATGTCATCGTCCTGTTCGACATGCTTTCGGTCGGTTCCCAAGTGACCATCGTCAATGAAAACGTCCGCAAAGCGCTTAACAGTTTTGCCTTGGCCAAGCTTCAGCCCATGCAAATGGGAGCGGTGTCGATTACCGCTCCCAAGTAGCATTGGATTGGAAGTCGAAGCTTAGGCAGCGAGACTGGCACCGGTCGTGTCGTTCAACACTTCGCGGAGAGCGCCGGAGAGTTTGCGAACGGCCAAGTCGAGCCGGGTCTTGATCGTGCCGAGCGGGATTTGCATCTTCTGGGCGATCTCGCGCTGGCTCATGCCTTGCAGGTAAGCCCATTCCACAGCCTTGCGCTGGGCTTCGGGCAACTTGGACATGAGGTTCGAGAGTAAACGCTGCATCTCGGCGGATTCGATATCGGCCTCGATACGAGTATGCGTCCAAGAGGCGGGTTGCTTTTCCATGTCGTTTTCGAGGCGATCCTCGGCGCGTTGACGGCACTGGAACTTGCGAAGGCGATCAATCGCGCGGCGGCGGGCGATGGTCATCAACCAGCCTATGACTTTCCCTTTGGCCTCAGAGTAGCGGTCAGCTGACGTCCAGAGATCGACGAAAATTTCCTGAACGACGTCCTCGGCGATGAATTCATCGTGCAGCACGCGGGCCACCTGGGTTTTCAGCATGGAAGCGTAGCGGCGGTGCATTTCCTCAAAGGCACCGGTGTCTTGGTCAACCACAGAGCGCATGAGTTGTTCGTCGGACATTTCGTTAAAGGCGACGGGAGAGATGGAATCGAATGTGTAGAGCATATTGGTTGTCTGTAAGTGGTTTAAGCGGGACAAGTTCTCTTTAGCAGTCGAGGTGCCATGGGCGTTTACGGGGCAGAAGCGTCAAAAGCGGCGCTTTTTGTGTATTGCAAACGTGTCCATGTGTAGCGCATGAATACAATCGGACTCCACCCTGAGGGCCTCATATCCCGACACTCTGGGCCTCCCCGTGCCTGCGAGAGCCATTCACATTGACCTTCCCCGGTCCAGCCGCGATAGTGCGCTCCCTTTTTTCGCTCTCACAATGTCCACCGCCAACACCCGTAATTTCTGCATCATTGCCCATATCGACCACGGCAAAACCACCCTCTCCGACCGCCTCTTGGAGCACACCGGCACCATCCAGGTCCGCGAGCAGCAGGACCAAATGCTCGACGCCATGGACCTCGAACGCGAGCGCGGCATCACCATCAAGTCGCATCCCGTCACGATGCAATACAAGGCGAAGTCCGGCGAAATCTACAAACTCAACCTCATGGACACGCCCGGGCACGTCGACTTCGCCTACGAAGTCTCCCGCTCCCTCGCCGCCTGCGAAGGCGCCCTCCTCATCGTGGACGCCGCCCAAGGCGTCGAAGCCCAGACCGTCGCCAACGTCCACCTCGCGATGAAACAGGGCCTCACCCTCATCCCCGTCATCAACAAGATCGACCTCCCGAACGCCGACCTCCCCACCGTCAAAAAGCAACTCGAAGAAATCCTCGCCATCCCCGGCGAAGAAGCCATCCCCGCCAGCGCCAAAGCCGGCATCGGCATCGACGACATTCTCGAGGCCGTCATCGCCCGCATCCCCCCGCCCGTCGATACCCCCAACGAAAAACTCCGCGCCCTCGTCTTCGACTCCACCTTCGACACCTACCGCGGCGTCGTCGTTTACGTCCGCGTCGTCGATGGCTCCATCTCCGCTGGTGACAACATCAAAACGATGGCCACCAACAAAAGCTACGACGTCAAAGAAGTCGGCATCTTCCGCCCCAGCAACCCCAAAATGTCCGTCCAGCCGCGCCTCGGCCCAGGCGACGTCGGCTACGTCATCGCCAACGTCAAAGACCCCGCCGAAATCAAAGTCGGCGACACCCTCACCAACGGACGCCTCCCCTCCCTCATCCCCCTGCCCGGCTTCCAGATCGTCCACCCCATGGTCTTCTCCGGCATCTACCCCATCAACACCGCCGACTTCGAAGCCCTCAAAATCGCCATGGGCAAACTCCAACTCAACGACTCCGCCTTCAACTTCATGCCCGAAAGCTCCGTCGCGCTCGGATTCGGCTTCCGCTGCGGCTTCCTCGGCCTCCTCCACATGGAAATCATCCAGGAACGCCTCCGCCGCGAGTACGACATGGACATCATCGCCACCTACCCCAGCGTCATCTACGAAGTCCTCCGCACCAACGGCGAAGTCCTCCTCGTCGACAACCCCGAGCACCTCCCGGATTTCAGCGTCATCGAAGAAATCCGCGAACCCATCGTGCAGGCCTTCATCATGGTCCCCAACGAATACATCTCGCCGTTAATGCAGCTCATCCTCGAAAAACGCGGCGTCCTCGAACACACCGAAAGCCTCGATACAAGGCGCGTCATGTTAACCTGCTCCCTGCCCCTCAACGAAATCGTCGTCGACTTCAACGACAAAATAAAATCCATCACCCGCGGCTACGGCAGCATGGACTACGAACACGCCGGCTACCGCGCCGACAAACTCGTCAAACTCGACATGCTAGTGAATGGCGAGCCCATCGACGCCTTCAGCAGCATCGTCCACCGCGAAAAAGCCGAATCCCGCGGCCGCCAGCTCGCCGCCAAACTCAAAGAAGTCATCCCCACGCAACTCTACCAAGTCAGCATCCAGGCCACCATCGGCGGCAAAATCGTCGCCCGCGAAAACGTCAGCGCCATGCGCAAAAACGTCATCGCCAAATGCTATGGCGGCGACATCACCCGCAAACGCAAACTGTTAGAAAAACAAAAAGAAGGCAAAAAGCGGATGAAGAGCTTCGGCACCGTCAACATCCCCCAAGAAGCCTTCATCGAAGTCCTGAAGTCGAACTAACTTAAATGGTATCTACCAAAGAAACTAACATGCAATTATTGAGCAAGGTCATGGTTGCCTTGCTGTTAGTTGTCATGCCGATTCGGGCCGATACCATTGATATTTCCGGAACCGGCTATCAATTTGAATACGATTCGAAAGTTTGGAATATGCTGCCAAAAAGCACGGAAGGTTTATGGTCATTCTCAGACCACCTGCTCTATCTTGATGGCGGTGTAGTGCTTGGCTCTGGAAGTTCCGACGGGGTCACCGCCGAGCAGTCAGCTAACGACATGGCCGAGGTCATGGGTGATGGTTATGGACAGGTAAAAGAAGATAAATCTATCTCTGGTCTGAAAACATTTCGGGCTTCCCGAAAGAAGGACAAAAAAGAAATAATACTTTGTTGTTTGGTGGATAAGCACTCCTCTCTTTTCATCTTTATAGAAGGTGATGCTGTCAGCCTAACGTTACGAAAATCCACAGTTCGTGCTTTTCTGAGCGGGTTGAGTAAGAAAAAGTAATTGACTCCCTCGTTCCCAAACTCCGTTTGGGCACGCACTTGTCCCGGCAACTGCGTTGCCTCCCCATTCGACTCTAACTCCCATGAAAATCCTCCCTCTCATCGGCGCAGCGCTCCTCCTCGGGCTCAGCGGCTCCCTACGGGCCGTCGATTTCAGTTCCACAACCTTCAACGGCAAACGCATCACCGTCTGCCAGGTCGATCTCCGAAAGGGAAACCTCCGACTCTTCCTGCGCGACGAAACAGGCGCGACCTTCAAGCGATTCGACAAGCTGGCGTCTTGGCTCGCAGCCCGTGGCGAAAAGCTCATCTTCGCCATGAACGGCGGGATGTATCATGGCAACTTCGCCCCCGTCGGACTCTTCATCTCCGAAGGCAAAACCCTCGAGGCACTCAACCTCTCGGACGCCCCAGGGAACTTTTTCCTCAAGCCCAATGGCGTCTTCCTCATTTCCAAGAGCGGCGCGAAAATCGTCGAATCCTCCGAGTTCCCGGCCAACGGCAAAGGCGTCCTGCTCGCCACCCAATCCGGTCCCCTCCTCGTCCAACACGGCAGACTCCACTCCGCCTTCCAGTCCGGCTCGACCTCGTGCCTCTTCCGCAATGGCGTCGGCATCGTCAATGCCAACACCGTCGTCTTCGCCATCAGCGAGGAACCCATCAACTTCGACGAATTCGCCCGAGGCTTCCGCGATACATTGCACTGTCAGGACGCCCTTTTTCTCGACGGCACCATCTCCAGCCTCTACTCCCCAGAACTTAAACGCAGTGATTTCCGCATGGACCTCGGCCCCATCCTCGGCATCACCGAACCATCGCGTTAAAATACCCCTCTTTCCCAAACTCCAGTTTGGGAACGCCCTTGTCCCGGCAACTCCGTTGCCTCCCCATTCGCGCATCCATCAGATGGAAACGGAGTCCGAATTGCTTATAAGCTGAACGCGGAACGTCTTTTGGCGGGTCGGGAACGTCTTTTTCCATCTTAGGAACGTCTCCCGGCGGGGAGGGAACGTCCCGGTGGACCTGCGGAACGTCTTTCGGCCCCTCGGGAACGTCCCGGCGCGCTGCCGGAACGTTGTTCGGCCCACTGGGAACGTCCGCGATGGGCCAGGGAATGTCTCCCGCCACTGATGGAACGTCTTTTTTTGTATTCGGAACGTCTTTTTACTCCCAAAAATACATTCCCTCGGCTACAAGCCCTCATCCACACGCACAGTAGACAGATAACCATCTAACTCGGATCAGAAAAAAAACTCATGGAATACTATCAAGCCTATCAGACTCGCGCCACGCAGACGGTCGCCGTCATCAATCAATACATTTCCACGCTCACCGTCGGTGGGTTTACCGTCACCGACCTGTCGAACCAATCCACCGCCCTCGATGCGCTGGCCCAGACTCGCGACAACGCCCTCGCCGATTACGACCTGGCCAACAATGCGGAAAATCAGGGCTTCCTGCTCATCTCCGGGCTTACCCTTTCGCTGCCGCAGTCGGCTGAGGGCGAACTCAGCGACAACATCGAAGCCGAGTCCCCGCTTCTCGATCTGCTCTCCTCGGCCTACGCCATCAAACCGCGCACCACGGCTCTCGCCCTCGACCGCGGCAAGAAAGTCGTCGCCGCCCTCACCAAGATCAACGCCTACCTCGCCGCTCTTCCAACCCCACGCGCTCCCATCACCAGCGGAGGCAAAGGCATGGCCGACCTCAGCGCCGCCATGACGGCTCAACCCCAGCTCGAACAAATCGTGGAAGACCGCGCCGCCGACGTCACTGAAGCCCGTTCCACCCTGCGCAACGCCGCCGTCGCCGTGGACCGTCTGAATAAACGCTTTTACAGCAAGCTCCAGAGCGAAGCGCGCTCCAATCCAGCCCTCGCCGACGCCCTCGGGCAGATCGTTACCGAAGGCTCGAACCTGCCCGGCACCCTCGGCATCCGCTCCCTCCTGCAAGGCGGCACGGATAATTTGCACATCCTCCTTTCCTACGAAAACGCATCCTACGATGGCACCGCCACGAGCACCGTGGAATGGCAGATCGTCGGCACGGATCAGGATTTCGCCCACAGCGTGGCCGCTGATCCGAGTGGCAATGCCCTGGGGCCATTCGTCGCCGGCCAGACGGTGAAACTGCGCACTCGCGTCTCCAACGCCAACGGCACCACGACCGGCAGCGTGCGGACGTTGACCCTCGTCGCGGCGTGACCCGTTGCGCGCACCACAGCCGAGCTATCCCGGGACCAGCGCAGATGAGGCTGTTTTTTCCATGAACGAAACTTCCTCAGCTTTCACCGGCATCCCGCTTTCCCGGCTGGGGGTGGAGGCGTCGCCATCGGGAGTCGGCCCCCGCCGTGTCGTCTCGCCGGTGGAATGGGTGGTGGCCGGGATTATTTTACTCGTTACGCTTTTCCTCATTTTCCCGGAGGTGCGGGGGATGGCGACGATGTCGCTCTACAATGATGAGATTTACACGGTGCAGAAGTTTAGCTCCAAAGGGCCGCGACAGGTGCTGACGGATTATCGCGCTCCGAATAATCACATGTTCTATAACTTGGTGAACTCGGTTACGCGCGGGTCTCGCTCCTGTCTGCCGGGGCGGGCGCGGCTATTTTCGTTCCTGTCGGTGGCTGCCATGGTGGTTTTGGTGGGCCGTTATTTTGTGCAGCAGGGTCGTCCGGTACTGGGGGCGCTGCTGCTCTTCTGGCTTTTTGCCAATCTGACCTATCTGGATGTGATCCTGCAGGCGCGCGGCTACGGTTTCCTGGCGCTGGGGGCGTCGCTTTGCTGCATGGGCACGCTCCGTTATTTCCAGCGGCAGGCCACGCGCGACATTGTGTTGGTGGCAACGGCGGTCTGGCTGGCGACGTGGAGTGTGCCGTCGTTTATTTTCTTTGGCGGGCCGCTTCTGCTGCTGGTGACGGGGGTGAGCCGCGACAAACGCTGGCTGTTCGCCGGAATGATCTGTCTGGTGCTGATCGTGTGTTCGTATTGGGCGGTGCATGTGCAGCTTTTGCACAATGCCGACAATTATGGCGATGAATGGGGCGAGGCGTTTAAGAGTTGGGAAGGGCTCCACTCTTTTCTGAACAAGTATCTGCTCTTCGGCTGGTTCTGGCACTATTCGTGGGTGACGTTTCTGCTCTTCGCCGCGTTGATCGCTGGGGCTCAGGCATTGCGGCGGTCCGAAGGAACGGATCTCGCCTCGCTGCTGATCGGGGCCGCTGTGCTGGTGACGTTTCTGATTTGCCTCAAACTCCGCACGCCGAGTCTGAAGTCGATGTCGTTTATCGTGGTGCCGCTCGCGTTTGTGGCGATGCAGATTCTCCACCGGCTGGTATATCGGGAGGAGGCCGTGCTGGGGCCGCTGATCGCCCATGGCGCCATGGTGATCGGGGTGATCGCGCTGAGTTGGACGATCTGGAGAGGCTTTACCTACGTGCCGATCGAGAACTGGCTGGGCACGGCGCGGAAGATCCAGTCGGAGTTTCCCAAGCAGACGGGCGTTTTGGCTCCGTTCCGTCCTGAACACCTTCGGGCTTATCTGAAGTCGTCCGATTATCCGAAGGTGACGACATTTAACCGCGAGTCCTTTCTGCGCGGAGAATTGGTGGTGGTGGATTCCTCATTTCGCGACCGCGATAATTGGGATGTAAAGGTGCTGCCGAAAGGCTTCCGGACATTCGTAATTCCGCAGCAGCGTGGCGGTTACCAACGGATCTACTATTACAGATAAGGGCTCTGCAACTCCCCTCAGAAAAAGACTTGGCGCACTCGGTTTCTCCAGTCGATGCTACGCGCCTCCATGTTCTTCGCTCCCAAATACGTCAAGCAGGCTCACGAAATCGTTAAAAACGTCACCCGCCTGCTCCATTACAAGCGCGACATTCTTTCCCCGGCGGATCATGCGCGGCTGACGGCCAAAAACCGGGAGTTGCAAGCGGCGGCGCGGGCACGGGATCGCGCGAAAGTGGACCAGATCACGATGGAACTCGACTCGGAAATCGGCAAAGTCGTCCCGACCCCCTCGAACCAGGCGATCCGGGAGAATTGCGAGACGTTTCTCGTGGCCATCGTCATCGCGCTGGGCATCCGGGCGTATTTTCTCCAGCCCTTTAAGATTCCCACCGGCTCCATGCAGCCCACACTCAACGGCGTCATCGGCAAACCGCTCGCCGGCCCGCTCCCCGCCCTGCCGCAACGCATCTGGGAAACCGTCTGGAACGGGCGGAGTTACGTCGATGTCACGTCGGATCTCGACGACACGGTGGTGCAACTCCAGTCGGTGCCGTTTCTCTGGTTTTCCACGTCGAGTGTGATCGTGATGGAGAGCGGGCGGACGTATAAAGTGGGGTGTCCGCCGCAAAACTTGATCACAGATTTTGGCATTCACGCCGGCAAAGAGGTAAAGGCGGGCCAGCCGTTCGTCCACGGCGTCGTCCAGACCGGCGACCAGGTTTTCGTGGATAAATTCACCTATCATTTCCGCGCGCCGAAACGGGCCGATGTCTTCGTTTTCACCACGGATGGCATCCGGGGAATCATGGATGACCCGCGCAGCGGCGGGTTGACGCAGTTTTACATCAAGCGCCTCGGGGCGCAGCCGGGCGACAACGTGAGGATCGACGCGCCAAATCTTTTCATCAACGGCCAGATCGCCAGCGAGTGGCCGTTGCAACGCGTGATGTCGGCGCAGAATGGCTATCGCGGTTACGGAAACATCGGGCCGCTTTTGCTGCGTCATGCGGATGAGACGTTCGATGTGCCGCCGCGCAGCTATCTCGCCCTCGGCGACAATAGCTACAATTCGAGTGACAGTCGATTCTGGGGCCCGGTGCCGGAGCAAAACGTGGTGGGCCGTGGGCTGTTTGTGTATTGGCCGTTTGGCCAGCACTTCGGGCTGATTCGGTAGTCTTCCGGGAGCGCACGCGTCCCGCGTGTTCCAGCGGACGTCCCGTCCGATGGCGAAACCGGCCCTTTCGCGAGACGCAAAAGGGAACACGCGAACCGCATGCGCTCCCGAAAGCCGTTCTAGCTAGACTCCAGCATCCACTGGATGGCTTTGTCGGCTAGCTTGTCGAAGGCGATCACGGCCTGCACGAGGTGTTCTTCCTTGGTGTCCTCGATTTTATTGTGACTGATCCCGTGCAGGCTCTGGACGAACATCATCACGGTCGGAATGCCCGCTCGGGAAACTTCCGCCGCGTCGTGCAATGGCCCCGATGGCATCCGATGGGAGACGCCCGCCGTTTCCTTGATCGCCTCGTCGCAGAGTGCAATGAGACTCGGATGAAACGGCATCGGCGCGATCTGCCAGAGGCGTTCCCAGTGGACTGTGACTCCGCCCTCTTTGGCAAAGCGTTCGCTTGCCGCCTGAGCCTCGGCCAGCATCGCGGCGAGCGCGGGCGCATCGAGGTGGCGCTGGTCGAGGGTGATCCGGCACGTTTCCACGACGCTGGTGACGATCCCCGGCTGCGTCGTGCAACTCCCGATCGTGCAGACGCCGCCATGTTTCTCCGCGATCCGATAAATCTCCGGGCTCATCTGCGCCGCCGCCAGAAACGCGTCGCGCCGACGGTTCATCGGAGTGGAACCCGAATGCGCCGCCTGTCCGTGAAAGGTGATCGCGTGCCGCTCGACGCCAAACGTCCCGAGCACAGCGCCGAGCGGCAGATCGAGGTCGAGGAGCACCGGGCCTTGCTCGATGTGGAGTTCGAGATAAGCGGCGGCGTTTTTGAGCTCGCGGCCCGATTCCTTCACCTTTTCAAAATCAATCCCGTGCCGCGCAATCGCTTCCGGCAGCGGAGTTCCATCCTTATCGACGAGGCCGCGGGCTTCATTCATATCGAGCGATCCAGAGCAGGCGGAGGAGCCGAAAAGACTTTTCCCAAAGCGTGCGCCCTCTTCATCCGCCCAATCTACCAGGCGCACCGTGACGGGAAGCGCGTCACCATATTCGGCATGGAGCCGCCGCAAAATCTCCACGCCGGCGAGGACATTCAGGCAACCATCGAGCCAGCCGCCATTCGGCACGGAGTCGATGTGACCGCCGATGAGCAGCGTCTTTTCCGACGCGCCGCGCAGGGTGCTCCAGAGATTGCCGGCCTCATCCTGATGCAACTCGACTGGCAGCCTGGCGAGTTTTTCCCGGAGAAACTGCCGCGCCGCGCTCCACACCGGAGTGAAGGCCACACGCTGGGCTCCATTTTCATCGCCGGTGAGCGCCCGAAGTTCTTGGAGTTCGGCAATCGTGCGCTGCGGATTCACCGGGCTTTTCATGGCACCAATGCTGCTACATGAGAGGGAAAACTCAACCAATATTTATTTAAATACAATATCGACGAACAGTTGGTTAGGAGCCAGTCTGTGAGAACAACAAACATGTTAACCCAGGCTGGAAATGGCAGTAAAAGCGGCGCGCTGAAAACCGATGTCTGCATCATCGGCAGCGGCCCGGCTGGAATAACGATTGCCCGCGAACTCGCCCGCACGGGTCAGCGCATTTTCATCGTCGAATCGGGCGCGGAAACGGACACGCCGCCCGCCTCGGAACTGAATCGCGGCACGGTGGATTCGCCGCAGGGTTACCCTGCTAATGTTTTGCAAGAGGGACGTCGACGGCAGATGGGCGGCTCGGCCAATCTGTGGAATCACGAGCCGCGCGGGCAGAAGGATAAATTCATCCGCTGCGTGCCGCTCGACGCGGTCGATTTCGAGGAACGCGACTGGGTGCCGAACAGCGGCTGGCCATTTTCCAGAGCCGAGTTGGATCCGTATTACGAGCGGGCGCAGCGGGCGTTCGGCATTGGGGCGTTTGATTATTCGTCGAAGGCCTGGCAGGGCAGCGACCCGGCGGCGCAGGCGCTGGAGTTGGGTGGAATGGAGAGCTCGGTCTCGCAGTTTGGGTTGCCGCGCCACTTTTTGCAGGACGCTTTTGCGGAACTTGGCCAGGCGAAAAACGTCCGCTTCTTTCTGCAAACCAACCTGCTCAGTCTGGAGCGGGAAGCGACTTCGGGCCGGATCATTTCCGCAGAAGTATCGGACTCGACTGGCAGCCAGTTTCGGATCCAGGCGGATACGTTTGTCCTTGCAGCGGGCGGACTCGAAAACCCGCGCATCCTGCTGCTGAACGACGCGGCGCAGGCGGGTGGTCTAGGCAACCAGAACGACATGGTGGGCCGCTGTTTCATGGATCATCCGTCGATCACGCTCGGCACATTGCTCCCGCACTCGGCTGCACTTTTTGACCACGCCTGCTTCTACGATCAGCGCGTGGTCAATGGCCAGCCGGTGATGGGAAAACTCCAGCTTCGCTCCGACGTGATGCGTCGGGAGAAGCTGCTCAATCTCTACTCCGTGCTCGTGCCGCGCTTCCGCGACCTGCATTCCAATCTGCCGTTCATCCTCAAGGAATTGCTCATCAAAGGGCCGCAGTTTCTCTCGCGTCAGCGGCACTTGAACGATTGCCATCACACTCCCGATCAGCATCCCGAGGCGGCGTTGCCGATTCGTCAGCGGCTGCTCGAAGGTTATTTTTCCGAGTGCTACTGCGGCTGGTCGCAACTCGGAAACAAGGCGAAGCGGTTCGGCGATTTCCGCGTGCGCGCATTGGTCGAGCTGGCACCGGACCGCGACAATCGCGTGATGCTCGGCGAGGAGACGGATCGTTTCGGCCAGCCGAAAATGAAGGTCGTCTGGCGCTGGAACGAACTCGACTTGCGCAGCATTCGACGCACCCAGGAAATCTTTCGAGACGAGCTGGCGGCCATCGGGAAATTCACGCCCGTCGAGGAAGGGACGCCGGATTTTCCCCGTTCCTTTTACAGCACGCACCACTTCATGGGCACCACGCGGATGCACGACGATCCGAGTCAGGGCGTGGTCGATGCGCATTGCCAGTTGCATGGGACAAAGAATCTTTTCATCGCCGGCAGCTCGGTGTTTCCGACCGGCGGCTGCGCGAACCCGACGCTCACCTTGGTCGCGCTGGCCATTCGTCTGTCGGATCATTTGAAATCCAGAACGGCAGCGATTTCGGTGAAGCCGGGTTTGAGCGAAGTCATCCCGGTCACGGCCGTTTCCTGAGTTGAAGTCGACTCGTTAGACCGCTGGCTTTTGCGCTGCCAGAACCTGCGGCAGAAACTCGCCACCGGCGGGCACGAGCGTGATGTCGGCCTTGCTCGCCACGAGACGCTCCACTTCCAGCACATCGAAGAGCACTTCGGCCACCCGTTTATCCTGGGAGATTTGCTCCAGCGCGCCGCCGACGATTTGCGGGCGCAATGCCGCGGCCTTGGCAAACTCGATCGCCGCCTGACGTTCCGCCGTGCTGGTGATCACGCTCACTTGGTTGGCTCCGTCCTGCTTGATCGCCGAGGTGACCTGACGCAGGCGGTTGACGACTTTGCTTTCGATCTGCTTGATCATCTCGAAGTCGCGGAAATGGACTTTGCGGATATAAACCGAACCCAGCTTGTAGCCCCATTCCTGCGAGGACGCGGTCACTTCCTCACGGACGGTCAGGCTCATTTGGTGGCGGTTTTCCAGCATGTCGCCGAGTTTCATATTGCTCAGGCAACGCACCGTCGCACTGCTGACATTGGCAGCGAGAGAGCCGCGCGGATTGGCGTTGCGGAACAGATAAGCCACCGGGTCGCTGACGAACATTTCATACCAGATTCCGATGCCCATCGGGGCGCCTTCCTCGGAGTTCACCGGCTGGCTGCGCAGATACGCCTGGTCGAGACGCAGGTCGAGGACGTGACATTTCCCCAGCCAATGCACGATGAGCGCGGCGGGTCCGAGCTTGAAAAGCAGGATATGAAATCCCGGCTCGTCGAGGATACCGATGACCTTGCCAAAGAGCACGTAAACGTGGGCGCGGCGCTCCTCGATAATGACGTAACCGCCGAGCAAACGCAGCACGGCCAGAAACATCGGCATGGCGATGAACATGCCAAAGAAGGCGACTGCCATCGCAATCAGAAAATAAGAAAAACTATTCACGTTCGACCTCCAGGATGGCGCGTTTGGCGTTGTCAAACAGTCGCAGGCGCACGCTGCGGCGGTAGGATTCGAGGGCGTTTTTGCCTTTGGCTTTCAATTCCTGAAGCTGGTTGGCGAGCGCCAGAAGCGGCTCCAACTCGGCTTGCACTTTGAGCGTCTCGATTTCCACGGCGCGCTTCGAGAGGACGATCTTCTGGTCCGCCGAAGCGTGCGCGAGACTGATGTCGGAGGAAACGTGGTTGTGCGCGGTGTTGATCGCGGCCAGAGCCGACTCGACCTCCGGCGGTGGGTCGATGCCGGTGATGAGCGACGCCTCCAGTTGAATGCCGTAACGCGCCGCCGACGTGCCGCATTCCTGCTCCATGCGGTCGTTGAGATCGCGCAGGTTCTTGCGCAAGTCATTAATGGAAACCCCGGCGATGCTGAGGGTGTTGGCGGGGTTGGCCTCCTCGACGATGACGATGGGCGGCGCCTCGAAATTTGCGATGCGCTCGCGGAGAACGCTGATGAAATAACCCATCACGTGGATGATCGGATTGCGCACGGCGAAGAGGTAGGCGTAGAGGTTGCGCTCGTCGGCTTTGTAGCGAATCTGGCCGGTGAGCCCGGTGTTCAGTTGATCCTTCGTCACCGCATCCAAGATGGTGCCGTTCTGGTTCGCCTCAGGCGTTTCCAAGTCGTAGGCCATGCTGATCGTCTGCGTGGCGATGGGCACTTTATAGACGCGCTCCCACGGCCATTTGAAATACGGACCGCCGGGCGGGATGACGCGGAGTTGCGGGTAATTGTAGCGCTCGCGTTCCTCGGCATTGAGCCCCGCCGCCATCGGATCGCTCCCGGTAAAACCACCGAGCCGCTGGGCGCGACCGAAGCTGGTTTTCACCGCCCGCTCGCCTTGGTTGACGGTGTAAATGCCCGCCGCCAGATAGCGCACGAGAAACCAAAGAACGAAACCAAAGAAGAGTCCGGCAGGTATCATGATGTGCGAGTAGTAGGACGATGCGGATGGCATTCCAAGCACCTTTTTTCACCGGAAAGATCATTGACCCTTCGCACTGTCACTGGTTGGTTGCGGGGATGTTGCGCTCGATCGGAAATGCCCTCGCCTTGCTGGCGCTCATTTTCATTTGCGGGCTGCACCTGGCCGTTTTGCAGGGTGTGGCCTCGATGCGGATGGTGGTGAATTATTCCAAGTCCGCCACTTTTTCCGAGGGCCTTATTAAAGCGCTGGACGGCGAACATCCCTGCGCGATGTGTCTGAAGATTCGCAAAACCCAGGGCGACGAGAACAAGAAGTCTGAGGCCATCGGCTACTCGCAAAAGAAATCCGAGGCCGCCATTCTCCTCACTTCGGCCCAGGTTCCAGTTCCATTGGTATCGCAGTCGGACTACGCCGGTTTCGTAGAGAAAATGGGCAGCCGCACGCTCAAACCGGCATTACGCCCACCGCGAAACGCGGACGTCTAACCATTCCGTTCTGCTTTCCCAGCATCGCTGCCGTGCAGTGATGTTAGTGCCCGCTCATTCTGCGGGTGCGCCGTGCTTTGGCACATCCACATCTAACTCCTTTTTTTAATTATGAAACTTTCTCTATTCCTCACATTCATTCTTCTCAATGCCTCCACCCAAGCCTGCGACCTTTGCGGGTGCTACATCTCCACTCTGCGAGCGGCCAGATCCACCGACCACGGCTTTCAGGCCAGCGTCGCGGAGCAATTCACCCATTTCGGCTCCATTCGGATCGACGGCCATGAAGTCGCGGACCCGAGCGGTCAATATCTGGATAGCTCCATCACGCAGCTCGTCGTTGGCCAAAGCTTTTTGCGGAACCGGCTCCTGCTCCAGACGAATCTCCCCACCATTTACCGCGACTATAAACGCCCCGACGGCGACGGCGTCGAGCGCGGTCACGAATCTGGTTTTGGCGACGCCTCGCTCCTCGCCAGCTACGAGGTTTTTCGCCATGCCTCTCAGAACGACAATCCGGAAGAACCGACCCATCAATTCCTCTTCACCACGCGCTTAAATGGCGGCATCAAATTTCCCACGGGCGACGCCCATCGCCTGAGCGAAGAATTTGCCGAGGGTCATGAGGCTGAGCACGCCGATGACGCCGAGCATTCGCACGAGGCGGCCAGCGGCATCCACGGCCACGATCTCGCGCTCGGCACCGGCTCTTACGACGCGCTTTTTGGAGGGGAAATTTACGCACGCATGGACCGGTTTTTCTTCGAAGCCGATGCGCAATTTACCCTGCGCGGCGATGGCCGGTATTCCTATCATTACGCCAACGATCTCACCTGGAGCTGCGGGTGGGGAGGTTATTTGCTAGAGCGTCGGGACGCCTCGATCACTCTACAGGCCGTCGTTTCTGGAGAGTATAAAGACACCGATCGTTTCCAAGGCCGCGTGGCCGAGGACACCGGCATCACGGCGGTGTATCTGGGGCCTAAAATTGTGGCTAGCTACAAACGCGTCACAGCCGAGTTAGGTTTCGATCTGCCGGTGCTGCTCGACAACACCGCCTTGCAAATCGTCCCCGCCTACCGCCTGCGCGCGGCGGTTAGTTTCCATTTTTAGATCTCCCCGACGCGGATGCAGGCGGCGAGTTGATGCGACACGTATTGGATCAACGGCGGCACGCGGCCTTTGCAGGGCTCGATGGCGTAGGGACAACGCGGATGAAACGGGCAGCCGGCGGGCGGATGGATCAACGATGGCGGATCGCCACTGACGATGATCCGCTGGCGCAGTCGTTCGCGGTCGGGATCGGGAATCGGGATCGCGCTGACGAGGGCGCGCGTGTAGGGATGGAGCGGTTTTTCGACGACTTGCACGACAGGTCCTATCTCGACGATGCGCCCGGAATACATCACGGCGATGCGGTCGCTGATGTGTTTCACGACGGACAAATCGTGCGAGATAAAGATCAAAGTCAGCCCCATTTCGCGGGTGAGCTGGGCGAGCAAATTGAGGATTTGTGCCTGGATGGAAACGTCGAGCGCGGAGACGGGTTCGTCGGCGACGATGAGCTGCGGCTTCACCGCCAGGGCGCGGGCGATGGCGATGCGCTGGCGCTGGCCGCCGCTGAATTCGTGCGGGTATTTATTCATCGCGCTGGCGGGCAAACCGACCTTCGCCATCAGCTCTCGCACCGCTGGTTCTAACTTCGCGCGCGGGATGCGCTCATGGGCGGTCATGGCCTCGGCGAGCGTGTCACGGACGGTCATGCGCGGGTTGAGCGTGGCGTAGGGGTCCTGAAAGATCATCTGGAACTTCGCCCGCTCCCGGCGCAACCGGCTGCCGGAGAGTTTCCCTAGGTTTTCGCCGCCGAGAACCACTGTGCCGTCGGTCGCGCGGAGGAGTTGAATAATCGTGCGCCCGAGGGTGGATTTGCCGCAGCCCGATTCACCGACGAGACCGAGAACCTCGCCTTTTTGCAGGGTGATATTGACCCCATCGACGGCTTTGACCGCGCCGGTTTGGCGTTTGAAGAAGAGTCCGCTCTCGACTGGAAAATGCATTTTCAGGTCGCGGACTTCGAGGAGCGTTTCGGGTTTTTTCGCCATAACGATCTAACTCAACTGGATTTCGCCCTGCTGCACGCGCAGGCAGGCGCTGCCCTGGCCGGGCCGGGTTTCGAGCAATTGCACAGGCGTCTCCCGGCATTTCTCCAGGACAAATTCGCAGCGCGGCGCAAACGGACAACCGGGCAGCGGCTGGGTGAGACTCGGCGGCGCGCCGGGGATGGTGAATAGCTCTTTTCCCTTCGGCTGAAGCGCGGGGATGGATTTTTGCAGGGCGCGATTATACGGGTGCTGCGGCTGGTAAAAAATGTCGCGCACGGAGCCGGTTTCGACGATCCGCCCGGCATACATCACGAGCACGCGGTCGCAGAAATTGGAGACGATGCCGAGGTCGTGCGTGACGAAGATCACGGCCATGCCCTTGCGCTTTTGCAGGGCGCGAATGAGTTCGAGAATTTGCGCCTGCACGGTGACGTCGAGCGCGGTGGTCGGTTCGTCGGCAATGAGCAATTCGGGCTGGGTGATCAGCGCCATGGCGATCATCACGCGCTGCCGCATCCCGCCGGAAAATTGGTGCGGATAGAAGCGAATGCGTTTCGCCGCGTCCTGGATGCCGACTTCCTCCAGCGCGGCGATGCCCCGGCCGACGGCGGTTTTGCGGTCGATTTTTTCGTGGATGAGGAGTGGCTCGATGAGTTGATCCTCGACCCGCAAATAGGGGTTGAGCGAGGTCATCGGGTCCTGGAAAATCATCGAGATGCGCTTGCCGCGAATCGACTGCAACTCCGCCCTCGACGCGTGCAGCAGGTCAGTGTCGTAAAAAAGCGCGCTGCCGTTTTCGATGCGGCCGGGCGGTTGCGGAATCAGGCCCATCAGCGAGTAGCAGGTGACGGATTTGCCGGAGCCGGATTCACCGACGATGCCGAGAGTTTCGCCGGGTTCGAGCGAAAATGAAACGTCGCTCACCGCCCGCACGATGCCCGCGCGCGTGTGAAAATGAGTCGTGAGATGGCGAACGTCGAGCAGTGGCATTGTTAGTCTTTGGAGGCTCGCGGGTCGAGGGCGTCGCGCAGGCCGTCGCCGAAGAAGTTCAGGCTGAAAAGCGTGAGCGAAAAGAAAATGGCCGGGAAAGCTAGTTGCCACGGGTATTCCTCAATGGCTGACGCTCCCTCTTGAATGAGTACGCCCCAAGAGCTACGCGGCGGCTGAATGCCGAGCCCGAGAAAGCTCAGGACGCCCTCCAAAAGCATGACGCTCGGGATGGTGAGCGTGGCGTAAACGATGACTGTGCCCATGACGTTGGGGATCAGGTGGCGGAATATGATGCGGTGCTTGGGGATTCCCAATGCGATGGCGGCCTCGATGAATTCCTGCTGGCGCAAACCGAGCACTTGGCCACGAATGATGCGGGCCATGGTGAGCCATTCGACCGCGCCGATGGCGACGAAAAGGAGGACGAAGTTTTTCCCAAAGAAGACCATCAGGAGCACGACAAAAATGGCGAATGGCATGGCATACATGATCTCGACGAAGCGCATCATGACGGCGTCGAGTTTGCCGCCGAAATAGCCGGAGATGGTGCCATAGAGCACGCCGATGGTCAGCGAAACGGCGGTCGCACAGAGGCCGACTAACATCGATACCTGGCCGCCTTTCAGCACACGAACGAAGAGGTCTCGGCCCAAATTATCAGTTCCCATCCAATGCGCGGCGCTGGGAGCTTGCGCGGCGATCTGGAGATTTTGATCGGACTCGCGATAGGGAATAATCAGCGGCCCGAGCACGCAAACGAGCGCGATGAGCAGGACGGTGATGCCGCCGAAGACAGCGAGTTTGTTTTTGAACAAACGATGCCGCGCGTCGCTCCAGAGCGAAGTGCCGGGTTCTGCGATTTCGGGTTCGATCACCATGTTAGTCGAAGCGCAGCCGGGGGTTGAGGAGGACTTGGAGAACGTCCACGACCAAGTTGAGTAAGATAATAATCGAGGCGTAGAAAAGCACGGTGCCGAGGACCATGGTGTAGTCGCGGTTGAAGGCGGAGAGAATGAAATAGCGGCCGAGTCCGGGGACATTGAAGATGGTTTCGACAACGAAAGAACCGGTGATTTCCGCCGCAATGGCTGGCCCAAGATACGAGATGACCGGCAGCAATCCGCCGCGCAGGGCGTGATGAAACAGCACCCGCAACTCCGACGCTCCCTTGGCTCGGGCGGTGCGGATGAAATCCTGATTCATGACATCGAGCATGCCGCCGCGAGTGAGGCGCGCGATGTAGGCGGCGGTGAAAAAACCAAGCGTGATCGCCGGCAAAACGCGGTCGCGCCACGAGAACCAGCCCGAGGCGTCGAACCACTCCAGGCGAATGCCGAAGGTCAGCGCGAGGACGGGTCCGAGGACAAAGGTCGGAATGCAAATGCCCAGCATCGCGATGCTCATTGGCAGATAATCGAGCCACGAGTTAGGTTTCAATGCAGCCAAAATTCCAGCGGGCAAACCGATGGCGAGCGCGATCAGCATGGCCCAGAAACCGAGTTCCGCCGACACAGGAAACGAATCGCCGATCAGTTCGGACACCGTGCGGTTGGCGTATTTGTAAGACGGCCCGAGATCACCATGGACAGCCTTCCAGAGGTAGTTGCCATATTGTTTCCAGAGCGGTTGATCGAGACCGTATTGCGCGTTCAGATTCCGCAAAACTTCGGGAGTCACCTTGCGCTCCTTGCTGAACGGGCCGCCTGGCGCGGCGTGCACCATGAAGAAAGTCATGGTCGCGATGATCAGCAAAACCGGGATCGCCTGCAGCGCGCGAATGGTTAGAAAACGAAACATGTTAGTGGCTGGCCTCCGGTTTTCCAAACCAGACATATTTGTAAGGATGATGGTCCAGAATATTCGGATACCAACCCTGGACTTCCGGCCTAATCAAGTAAACACGCGTGTACCAATAGACCGGCAAAATCGGCGCCTCGGCCATCAGCAGCGCCTCCATTTTTTGGAAGATGGAGATGCGATCCGCCGGAATCGAGGTGTTCTGCAATTTCGCATAGAGTGCGTTGTATTCCGGGTTGTCCCAGCCGGTATGATTGTTGCCGCCGCCCTTCACCCACATGTCTAAGAAATTCTGCGGATCAGCGTAATCTCCGATCCAGGCGGCGCGGCAAATCTGGTAATTTTCCGTGTCCTGCGCGTCAAGATACACCTTCCACTCGAGGTTGGTGAGTCCAATGTCGATGTGCAGATTGTTCCTCCACATTTCCTGAATCGCCTCGGCAATCGTGCGATGACTTTCGAGGGTATTAAACATCAAGTCGAGTTTGGGAAAACCCTTTCCATCGGGATAACCGGCCTCGGCGAGAAGCTGCCGAGCCTTCGCAAAGTCCGTGGGAATTTTCGCCTCCGCCGTGTAGTTTGCCGTGCCCGGAGGTGTGTAACTATCCGCTGGCAACTGGCCGCCGCGCGTGATTTTTTCGACGATCATTTTCCGGTCAATTGACATGGCGAGTGCGAGTCGAACCTTCGGATTATCCAGCGGCGGCTTGCGTGTGTTCACCCGGAAAAAATACGTGCCGAGATACGGCTCCTGCCGCAGCAAGTCGGGCCGGTTTTCGCGATACCAAGGGATTTTGGAGAGCGGCAGTTCGTTCGTTTTGTGAAGTTGCCCGGCACGAAACGCGCGTTCCTCGGTGTTGGAACTTTCGATGGGATAGAAGACGATCTCGTTGAGTTTCACCGTTTTCGCGTCCCAGTAATTCCGGCTTTTTACGCAGCGGATGATCGACTGCTGCTTCCATTCCTGGAGGGTGAAGGCGCCGTTCGTCACGCAGTTTCCAGCCTTCGTCCAAAAGGCCGCCTTGCGAGCCAGTCCGCCGAATTTTTTCACCGTCGGAATGTGCACCGGATACCACGAGGCGTGATTCATCACGGAGAGGAAAAATGGCGTGGCGGTGGTGAGGGTGATTTCAAACGTCAGCGGATCGACGACCCGATAGCCGACCTGGCTGAAGTCCTTGATTTTTCCCGTCGCGTAAGCCTCCGCGTTCTTCGTGAAAAAATGCATGTAGATATAATCGGAACCCAGCTCGGGAGTTAGAATCCGATGGTAGGAATCGTAGAAATCCTGCGCCGTGACCGGGTCGCCGTTGGACCATTTGGCGTCCTTCCGCAGATGAAAGGTATAGACCAGACCATCGGGCGAAATGTCCCAGCTTTCCGCGACTCCAGGAACCGGATGCAAGTCGTGCGGGTCCTCAGAAACGAGCCCTTCGTAGATGGCTAAAAAAATACTATGCTCGCTGACTCCAGTCGCGGTTTGCGGATCAAGATCCTCGGGTTCGACTCCATTGTTAATGAGCAAAATCCCCTGCTCCTGCGCAAGGACGGTTTTCTTTTCCTTATGACAACCCAGGCCACCTAACATCAGCGAAAACGCCAGGACCACCGAAGCGATTCTGCGGGATGAAGAGCAGTCCGACATCCGCATTATTTCTTGATTCCGATGGTCTCCAGAAAGGGCTGGATGGACCGTGGACGTCCGAGAAATTTCTCGATGGAAATGTTCACATCGCGCGCGTCGCCCTGCGCGTAGATTTCATTGCGCATCCGCATTCCAGCGTCCTTGTCGAGGAAACCGCCGGGAGATTTTTCAAACACGGTCGCCATGTCGGCCGCAATCGCATCGGCCCATGCGTAGCCGTAGTAGCCTCCATCGTAGCCGTTTAGATGGCCGAAACTCGCGACCATCGCGGTGCTGGGATCTACCCGCAGAAAGGTGTCGTCCAGTATCTTGTTAGAAATGGCGACGACATCGAGTTTTTCACCCGGCGCATGAGGTCCGTGCAGGACGAGATCGGTGATGCCGAAGGAGAGTTGCCGGCGATAGGTCGTGCCCGCTAGCGCGTATTTTGCGAGCTTCATTTTCTTGAGAATGTCCGCTGGCATCTTTTTCTTCGTCTTGTAATCGGCCGCAAACTGATCGAGCACGGCCTTGTCCCAGACCCAGTTTTCCAGCATCTGCGACGGTGCCTCGACGAAATCCTGCGGAACGCTAGTACCGCTGAAGCGAACGTATTTGGCCTGGGTTAGAATCGTATGCATCGCGTGGCCAAACTCATGGAAAAGCGTCTCGACCTCGTCATGCGACAGGAGCGAGGGCGCGTCTTTTCTCGGCGGCGGAAAGTTGCAGCAAAGCGCCGCAGTCGGACGCTGATACGTGCCGTCGGGCAGCAGTTTTCCCTCAATCAAGCCGAACTGCGCGAAGTGGTTGTATTTCCCCTCGCGCGGAAACATGTCGAGATAGAACAAGCCGAGCGGCGCGGTCGTTTTCGCGTCGCTCACATAGTAAAGCTGCACGCCGTTGGTCCACGAATAATCGAGCGCGACAGCTTCGATCTTGATCCCGAAGATGCGCTGATAGGTGGCAAACATTCCATCGAGAACCTTCTGATACGGGAAAAAACTGCGCAGGACTTCTGTGTCCACTTGGAATTTTTGCTTCTTCAACTGCTCCGCGCAAAAACGCCAGTCCCAGATGTTCACATCGGGAGTTTCACTGTTCTTGTCGGCGGCCTTGATCGCCTTAAACTCCGCCAGTTCCTCATCGTACTTGGGTTGGAGGCCAACCTTCAAATCCTCCAAAAACTTCAACGCCGTGGCGCCGTTTTTCGCCATGCGCTGCTCGGTCTGATAGTCGTCCCAGGATTTGTAGCCGAGTTCCAATGCAATCTCGGAACGGAGTTCGACCATCCGCTGGATCAACGCGATGTTTTTGTCGCGCGCGCGATTGTCGCGAGCGATGTAAACCTTCTTGCGCGACGATTCTTTCACGCAATTTTCCAGAACTCCCAAGGCTTGAAATGTGACATTCGTGTCGATGGTGTATTCGTCGTCACCCGTTTTCACCCCCGACGTTTCCAACACGCTGTCGGGCACGCCTTCGAGTTCGGCCTTGGTAAATTTCACCGGCACCGCGGCGTTGGCGATATTGGTATCGAAGTCCGTTCCGACCGAGGAAAGCTCCTTACGCAGCGCCTCGACACGCTGGCGTTTTTCCGGAGGCAGGGCGAGTCCGGCTCGTTTGTAGCCGAGGAGCGTGTCCTTGATTAGGTGCTGATCCTCGTCATCTCCCTTCGGTTTCGTGTCAGCAAATGCCTGGAGAATTTTGTAAACGTCCTCGCGATAATCCGTGCTCACGTCCCAATCTTCGAATTTCTTGATCGCCGCCGTCGCCGCCTCGCGCATCTTCGCATCGGGGCTGGTTTCCTTGATCCAGACGATGCGATTGGAAACAGAGTGCGCTTCAAATCCGATCATGTCCATCTCCTGAAACGTGTTCGCGAAGGTCGCTTCCTCGGGCTTGAGCGCGGCCACGGCGTCGAGCCTTTTGTTGGCCAGGGCGATGACTTTATCGACGGCGAGATTCACCTGCTGCGACGTTTTTTCCCATTTCGGCAGCGCCAGAACGGTCTTGAACTGGGCCGCGCTGAGTTGCAGATCTTCGAGCTTTCTCATGGGCGGTGTGGGCGAGGGCGAGGCCGCGTTTCCTAACATCGTGAGCAGCCCGATGGAAGCCGCAGTCAGCAAAATGGATTTCCTCATAAAATAAGCCGCGGCAGTCTGGGTTCGACCGTGAAGTGTCCCTTGTTTCCCTCAGCCCAAAGCTAAGCCGGACGGGCCGCTTTTTTGCCAAACGCCCGGATCTTGTCGCGCAATTCGGCGGCGCGCTCGTAGGCTTCCAACGCGATGGCTTTTTCCATTTCGCGCTGCATGGTTTCCAGTCGCGTAACGGGTTTTTTCTTGCCTATTTCCTCGGCCCATTCGTCGAGAAATCCGATCTCTGGACTCTTCGTCGCGAGTTCCGCAGGATCGACGTCCTCCAGCACCTCGGCGATGGCAGCGCGGCCCTTGGCGATCTCTTTGAGTGCGCCCGTGAAGTCTTTTTTCTCCAGACGAATAGCCGCCTTGGCGCGCGTGTTCATCATCAGGACATACGGGCGAAATTGCTCGAATGACCAGCGGATGTCCTCGTTGTCGGTGCAGCGCGAGACGAAGGTAAAGAGCTCAAGATTCCGCTGCGTATCGCGGATGACGTTGGCGAAATCGTTGATCTGAAAAAAGCTGATGTAGCGATGATAGTATTGGATGCCCTCCTGCTGTAGCTCGCCGCATTCCTCGGGCGTGAGGCTGTAAGTCTTGCCCTTGGCCTCAATGCGTTTTGCCTTCTTTAGATGCCATGCCAGGAGCGACTCGGAATTGTGCGGACGGCGTCCGTCGGGGCGTCCGTTGACTTCCATTTGAATCAGACCCAGATCGATGCGGAGCTGGAGCTTTTCCTTTTGGTCGTTGCCGACGATTTTGCGAACCTTGATGTGACCCGGCTCGTGTGGCCAATCCTCCAATAAGTTGTCGAGATCGTTATTCACCGATCAACTATCGAAAGCAGCGGCGGGTTTGTCAACGAGCAGGAATCAACGCCGCCCGTTTCAGAGGCGAGTTCCATCGTTATCTTTTAACGACGCACTCGTCGCAATTCGCCGGGAGTTGCTTGAAAAAATCGTTGCCCTTGTCATCGACCAGGATGAAGGCGGGGAAATCCTCGACTTCGATCTTCCAGATGGCTTCCATGCCGAGCTCGGGATATTCCAAAACCTCGACGTGTTTGATATTATTCTGAGCAAGAATGGCCGCCGGTCCGCCGATGCTGCCGAGATAGAAGCCGCCGTGTTTTTTACACGCGTCCGTCACGGCCTGGCTGCGGTTGCCCTTGGCCAGCATGATGAGCGAGCCGCCGAGGCACTGGAAAAGATCGACATAGCTGTCCATGCGCCCAGCGGTGGTCGGCCCGAATGATCCGGATGGAAGTCCCGCCGGAGTTTTCGCCGGGCCGGCGTAGTAGATGGGATGGTTTTTCAGGTAATCGGGAATTCCGAGACCGGCATCGATGCGCTCTTTGAGTTTGGCGTGGGCGATGTCGCGGCCGACGATGATCGTGCCATTGAGCGAGAGCCGCGTGGCGACGGGATGTTTCGTGAGTTCGGCTAGAATCTGCGCCATCGGCTGTGCCAGATCGATGCGAACGACCGGGCCTTCGGACGGAAGCTGATCCTGCGCGGGAATGAAGCGTCCGGGGTGATGCTCCAGTTTCTCGATCCAGACGCCGTCGCGGTTGATTTTTGCCTTAATGTTGCGATCTGCGGAACAGGAAACGCCCATGCCGACGGGACACGACGCGCCGTGACGCGGCAGGCGAATAATCCGCAAGTCCAATGCAAAATATTTCCCGCCAAACTGCGCGCCGATGCCGAGATTCTGCGCGGCGGTGAGCATGCGGGCTTCCAAGGCCACGTCTCGAAAGGCCTGGCCGAGATCGTTGCCAGAAGTGGGCAGATGATCGAGATATTTGGCAGAGGCGAGTTTGACTGTTTTCAGGCAGGCTTCGGCGCTCGTGCCGCCGATGACGAAGGCGATGTGATACGGCGGGCACGCAGCGGTGCCGAGGGATTTCATTTTCTCGATGAGAAATTTCTCGAGCGAAGCCGGGTTCAGCAGCGCCTTGGTTTCTTGAAAGAGAGCCGTTTTGTTGGCCGAGCCGCCGCCTTTTGCTACGAAGAGGAAACTGTATTCGCTGCCGCCCGTGGCGTAGAGATCGATCTGCGCGGGGAGATTGGTGCCGCTGTTTTTTTCGTTGAACATGTCGAGCGGCACGGTCTGCGAGTAGCGGAGGTTTTCGCTCGTGTAAGCCTCGTAAACGCCCCGGCTGATCGCTTCGCTGTCGTCGCCGCCAGTCCAGACGTGCTGGCCTTTTTTTCCAATGATCGTCGCCGTGCCGGTGTCCTGACAAAATGGCAAAATACCCCGCGCGGAGACCTCGGCATTACGCAAAAGAGTCAGCGCGACGTAGCGGTCATTCGGAGTTGCATCGGGATCATCGAGAATGGCGGCGACTTGCTGCAAATGCTTCGTTCGCAAATAAAACGAACAATCGCGGATCGCCGCCCGCGCTAGAGTCGTCAGCACCGCTGGATCGACCCGCAGGATTTCCTCATTTCCGAAGGACTCCACGGTCACGCCGTCGCGGGTCAACAAGGCGTATTCAGTAGTGTCGGCGCTGAGGGGAAAGGGCGCTTGGTAACGAAAGTCGGGCATAGTGGAGTGTATTCTGTCGCAACTGCGGCGGACGACAACCGGAAGTTGATACGAATGCAACTCGTCTGCTGGCTTGCCAGAACGCGGGCAGTCATGTTCATTCTCAGTTTCCCAGACATGAAATTTCTCCCATTCGCCTTTCTCGCTGTCTCCCTCAGCATCCCTCTTCACGCGCAGACTCCCCCTGCGGCGCCAGCTAACGTGATTACAAATGGAGGGTTCGAGCGCTTCTCGGGTCAGGACAATCTCTGGGATGGCGTGGATAGCACCGGTTATCTGGGAACTTTTCGCGACAGCGTCGATGCGATTGCGGAGAGCGGTTTCCGTTCAATGGCGATGCCCGTCTCGGTGAGTGCGGGCGACATGAACGGCGATGGCCTGATCGATATCGTTACGGCGTCGACGCCTGGTTACTATCAAGTTTATTTTAACAGCGGCTCAAAGACCTCTCCGACTTTCACAAATTCGGAGATGATTCCGATCTATTTAACGCTGCCAGAATCCAAAGTGCGCCGGGCACCACACATCAATCTCAACGACTGGAGCGGGCGCGGCCAGCTCGACCTGATGATGGGCGATTACGACGGAGAACTTTATTTTCTCCAGAATATCGGAACACGGTCGGTGCCGGATTTTCGCCACCCAGCGGATCTTTCGAAAATCAAGGTGCCCACGACGAAAAGCGGCCAGCTGTGGGGCAACCTATTCTCGCCGGCTGCATTCGACTTTAATAAAGATGGGAAACCGGACATCGCGCTCGGCGAGGGCAGTTATTCGGCCAACTCCATCCATCTCCTGATCAATCAAGGCTCGGGCAGCGTCCCGAAATTCGATGAGGCGAATCGTTTCTATCTGGCCTACGGCGATGGCCGCGAGCATCTCACGCCCGCCGTGGTGGATTACAATGGGGACGGCGAAATGGATATCATTTCCTCAGATCGCGAGGGCAAGGTCGGCATCTATCTCAACCCTGGTCCGCTCTGGAAACCCGGCGGCGAGTTTAAATTTGCCAGTTTCATCAAATTCGGCGCATCCGAAATTCTGGGCGGCTTGGTCACCGTTTGCACTGCGGATATGAATGGCGACGGGCTGTTCGATATTTTGATCGGCAAATCCAACGGACGCATTGCGCTGGCCATGAATGTCGGCACGAAAACGGAGCCGAAGTTCAGCGTCCCGGTCGAAATCAAAGGCACTGATATCTGGGGCCGCAACATCCATCCGCCGAGCGGCTGGCAATCCGACGTGGGGTTTTGGAGAGGAAACTTTTATGCGGCGGCGAGCTGCTTCTCTGAGGCAGACGAACCCAAGATTGAGCCGCCAGAGGGGAAGTCCTGCCTAAAGATTAGTTATTTCCCCTCTCCGAATAAAGTTCTCAAAGTCCCCGCGTTGATTACTCCGGGAAATCCGACTTTTCAGGATCTCTTCATCGCGCATTTCAACAACGAATTCGACAAACTGCCCGGCAATGTCTTTCTGTTGCGCAAAGATCTGCCCAACTTAAAAGTCGGCACAGCTTACACGCTTTCCTTCAAGAGTAAGGGCGTGAGCGCGTCCGCAGTGAAATGGAGTGTCGGCTGGCGCGGCTACAAAAAACTGGCCGAGGAAAAGGTTGAGGCGGGCGAGCGAGGCAGCGCCAACGTCAAAAAATTTGAGGCTATTGAGGACAAGGACACTGGTGCCGCCGTGAATGTCGGCTCCGCTTGGACGGCCAGCACTAAGACGTTTACCATCGAGAAATTTGCCAACAAGGATCTGGCTGACCTCACGACTGCATCGGCCCTAATTGAGTTCCGCGGCACTCTGACTCCAAACGTGGGTGCTTTCTACCTCGACGACGTCCAACTCGTGGAGAAAAAATGATACGCTGATTGCCATCGAAGTCGCACCACGACTTCAATGGCAATGAAAGTCAGCTCTCTACGAACTGACGAAGGCCTCCGTCCTTAAAACGGGATATCGTCGTCCGCCGGGTCCAGATCAGGATCGGTCGGACGCGGGCGCGCGGGAGGCGGAGCCGATGGGCGAGGGCTGCTGCTGCGTGGCGAACCACCACGTGGGCCATCGGAATACTCCTCGCCACCGCCACCTTCGCTGCCACCTTGGCGGCTGCCAAGGAATTGAAAATTCTCGCCTTGGACCCGCAGTTTGCTGCGTTTCTGGCCCGTCTGCTTGTCGTCCCAAGTGTCGAGTTGCAGTCGACCCTCGATGTAGAGCGGTTTTCCCTTGGTGCAATACTGCTTGATGACTTCCGCCTGTTTTCCCCAGAAGGTAACGTCCACAAAGGTCGTTTCCTCCCGTTTTTCCCCAGAGTCGGTGGTGTAAGATCGATTGATGGCCAGCCCCAATTCTGCAATCGCATTGCCTTTCGGCGTGTATTTAACCTCGGGATCTCGCGTGAGATTTCCGATGAGCATGACCTTGTTCAGATTAGCCATTGGAGAACGATCTGTACTTATTCAGCGGCGGGAACGCGGCGCGGCGTGCGCACCGGAGCGACCACCGGCTTGAGCGGAAGCTTTTGGTAATGCTGACGATAAACGTCGGCATCGAGCTTGAACTTGGCGCGCAGTTTGCCAGGCAAAGTCGGCTCTCCAGCGAAAATGAAATTCACGAAATAACCCGAGTCGAGATCGCCCGCAGCGTAACTGAATTGCTTGCGCTCCATGCGCTGCACTTGCTCGATCGTGCCGCCTTCGCGTTTGATCTCGCCCTCGAGGCGCTCAATGGTTTCTTTGACGGTGTCGTCCTTGCCTTTGGTGTTGAGGACGAGGAGTCCTTCGTAACGGTTTTTCATAAATTAGGGTGTCTGGTTGTAAAGGTTCATAGCCGTTTCCAGGCCGGAAGAGCACGCAGTCTCCACTGCTTCGGCAGCGCGGTCAAGCACTGGCTCGATTTTCTCACGGTCAGACGTGGAAAACGGAGATAAAACATGGTCCGCAAGGTCGCGCTCGTCTGATTTCGCCCCGACTCCGATGCGCAGGCGGGGAAATGCGTCGGTCTGAAAATGCGCGATGAGCGATTTCAAGCCATTGTGGCCGCCTGCGGAGCCGGATTGGCGCAGGCGCAGCCGGCCGACTTCCAATGCAATGTCATCGACCACGGCCAGACATTGCGCGGGTTCCAATTTGTAAAAACGCGCGACCTGCCCGGCGGATTGACCGCTCAAATTCATGTAAGTCAGCGGCTTGAGAAAGATCAAACCCGACTCAGTCGCGACTTCGGCTTGAAACTGCCGGTTCGCCTGCCAGCGAAGATTTTTCCCCGCCAGCAATCGATCCAAGACCTCGAACCCGACATTGTGGCGGGTTCCAGCGTATTGGCGGCCCGGATTTCCCAGGCCGATGATGAGGCGGATTGGAGACGAGGCTTCGGGCATAAAAAAAATCGCTGTCAGCGGTGAGACTGACAGCGATTTTGAAAGGAGTTTGAGCGAACTGTAAATTACTTCTTCGCAGGAGCGGCGGCAGCAGCAGGCGCGTCAGCCGGTTTTTTCTCCTTGAGCACTTCCGGCGCAGCGGCTGCGGCGGCGACAGGTTCCTCAGCGACCAAAGCCTCGGCCACGGCAAAGACAGTCAAATCGCCGTCGAGCGTGGTGACGACACCCGCTGGAAGAACGATGTCGCGGACGTGAATCGAGTCGCCGACATTCAAAGCGGAAACGTCCACCTGAATGGATTCGGGCAGATCTTTCGGCAAACATTCGAGTTCGATTTCGTGCAGGTTTTGCGAGAGCAAACCACCGAAATTCTTCACGCCATTGGACTCGCCGACAGGCTCCACAGGAACGCTCGCGGTGAGGGTCTCGGTCGCGGAAACAGCCTGGAAATCCACGTGCAAAACGTGGCGGCCAACTGGGTGATGCTGAATCTCATGGATCAGCGCGAGGCGGCTGACTTTGTTTGGGCCGTCGCTGATTTCGAGATCGACGAGAATGTTTTCGCTGGAGGCGTGGGCCATCAGGGCATTCAGGTCGCGAGTGGCGATCTGGAGGTTTTGCGGGGCGTTTTTATCACCGTAAATGACGGCGGGAACGAATCCGGCGGCCTTGACTTTTTTAACGGCATTGCGACCGGAAACGGTGCGGTTTTGGGCGGCGAGTTTGAGTTGTTGGGACATGACTTTATGGGTTGTGAGTTAAATGGCGTGA
Source organism: Chthoniobacterales bacterium (assembly GCA_039930045.1). Lineage (NCBI taxonomy): Bacteria > Pseudomonadati > Verrucomicrobiota > Spartobacteria > Chthoniobacterales > Chthoniobacterales bacterium. The sequence goes on from JBDSQB010000012.1 coordinate 161,241, forward strand.
ATGCGGAAAAGCGAGCTGACGGATTCGTCGTCGTGAATGCGTTTGATGCCTTCGCCGAGGAGTTCGGCGATGCAGACGACGGAGATTTTCACTTCATCGGTCAGCTTTACCGGAACGCTGTTCGTCGTGAATAATTCCTCAATCTCGGAGTTTTTCAACCGCTGATATGCCATCTCATTAAGGACGGCGTGGGAGACGGCGGCGTAAATCCGGCGCGCACCGTTCTTCTTCAGGAGCTTCGCGGCGCTGGTCAGCGTGCCGGCGGTCTCGGTTAAATCATCGATCAAAAGCACGTCGCGTCCGTCCACTTCGCCGATGACGTAAAGGGCGTCGATCTCCGTCGCGCTCTTGCGGCGTTTCGCGACAATGGCGAGGCCGGTGTTCAAGGCTTGCGAGTAGGCAGAGGCCATTTTGATGCCGCCCACGTCTGGGGAAACGACCACACAATCCTTCGGAAGTCGCTCCTGCAAAGTCTTGATCATAGCGGGCGACGCATACAAGTGGTCCACCGGAATATCGAAAAAACCCTGCACTTGCTGCGCGTGGAGATCCATCGTCAGCACGCGGTTGACTCCGGCAGCGACGAGCAGATTCGCCACGAGTTTGGCCGTAATCGGCACGCGCGGCTGATCCTTGCGATCCTGCCGCGCATAGCCAAAAAATGGAATCACCGCTGTGATCCGGTCCGCACTCGCCCGGCGCGCCGCATCGACCATGATGAGGAGTTCCATCAAATTTTGGTTCGTCGGCGGGCAGGTCGGCTGAACGATGAAAATGTCGCGTCCGCGAATGTTCTCGTTGAACTTCACAAACGTCTCGCCGTCGGGAAAACTGCTCACCGTCGCGTCGCCCAGCGGCACGCCCACGGCAGCGGCGATCCGCTCGGCCAATTCACGATGGGCTGAGCCGGTAAAAATTTTGAGTTCGCGCGAGGCAGACATGGTTTGGCGGGACGCGAATACTAGGTGGCTTTTGTGGAAAAGCAACCACTCTGTTTCAGTCCTGCGCCCAATCGCGGATCAACGAGATCACGCGCCGGACCGCCGCCTCGCTGAGTTGGGGATGCAGCGGCAGGCTGAGAACCTCCGCCGCGGCCCGCTCGGTCTCGGGCAGACCACCCGCCGCCAGCGCGATGCGACCGGCATACGCGGGCTGCAAATGAACCGGCACCGGATATAAGACCGCCGTGGGAATGCCGTGCTCCTCCAGATATTGACCTAACTCGGTTCGGCGCTCGGCTCGCACCACGTATTGATGAAAGACCGGTTCGGCCTCCGCTGCGACCGAGGGCAGTTGCAGTCGAGTTCCATTTAACTCAGCCATGTAAATCTCCGCCAGCCGGCAACGCCGGGCATTTCCTGCGTCCAATCGCGCCGCCTTCACCCGCAGGATTGCCGCCTGCAACTCATCGAGTCGGCTGTTTCCGCCGGCATTTTCGCTGATGTAACGCCGCTCCCAGCCATATTGCCGGAGACTGCGCAGGCGTTGCGCGACGTCCGGGGAATTCGTCGCCACGGCCCCGCCGTCGCCGATCGCGCCGAGATTTTTCGTTGGGTAAAAACTAAACGTCGCCACATCGCCCCACGTCCCGACCTTGCGGCCCTGCCACTTCGCGCCGTGCGCTTGCGAGCAATCCTCGATCAACTTTAACTCGTGAGCCCGCGCCAGTTTCTCCAGCGCCGCCATGTCGCACGGATGCCCGTAAAGATGCACCGGGAGCAGCGCTTTTACCCGGCGATCCGTGCGCAGGACCGACTCGACTTGCATCGCATTCATCGTGAACGTCCCCGGCTCGATATCGACCAGCAGCGGGATCGCCCCGACCCATTCGATGGCCGCCACCGTGGCCACGGCGGTGTGGGAAACCGTGATCACCACGTCGCCCGGACCGATCCCGCACGCCTTCAACGCCAGCACCAGCGCATCCGTGCCGCTGGCCACGCCCACCGTTTCCCGGACACCGAGCCAGGCCGAAAATTCCCCCTCAAACGCCGTCACCTCCGGGCCGAGAATGTAGCGTCCGCTCATCAAGACGCGCTCGATGGCGGCGTCGATGGCAGGTTTGTCCGCCAGATATTCGGCCAGCGGCTGCGGTGGAAATAACGAATCCGTCGTCACAGATAATGCCCCAGGTTTTCCTCATAATACGCCAGCGTCCGCACCAGCGTTTCTCGCAGGAAAATGCGCGGCTCCCAGCCGAGTTCCATTTTTATGCGACTGAAATCCGCGTGATAATCCCCGATGTCGATCCGCCGCCGTTCTTCGGGAAATGGGCGCACGGTCCGACTGCCACTGCCATGGACGTCGATCAGAAGTTCGGCCAGTTCCCCGAGCCGAATCGTGCATGGACCGCCTAGATTATAGACCTGCCCGACCGCCTCTGGCTGTGCCGCCAGCAACATCGCATCGACCGCATCCTCCACATCGGTAAAGTCCCGCACCTGGCCGCCATTCCAGACATCGATCGGCTGGCCTTCCAGCAATTGCCGCATCCAGACCCCGAGAAACGTCTGCCGCGCATCCCGGATTCTCATGCCGGGTCCGATCGTATTTGTCAGGCGTAACACCGTGCAGGGCAGCCCGTGGACCTCGTTGTAGAGCAGGTGATAATTCTCCGCCGCCATCTTGTGAATGCCATTGATGTCTACCGGCTGCAGCGGGTGTTTTTCATCCACCGGCAGATAGTGCGGACGCCCATAAATCTGCCGCGTGCTGGCAAAAACCACTCGCGCCCGACTGCCCGACTTTCGGCAGGCCTCCAGCAGCGCGAGTTGCGCGGCGCAATTGTAAGCCAGGTCCGCCGCCGGATTCTCCATGGAATCGAGGTGGCTCGTCTGCCCGGCCAGATTGAAAATGAAATCCTGCCCTGCCACGAGCGGAGTCAGGTTCGTATCACGCAGATCCACCTCGTGAATGCGGACGCGGTCGCGGTAATCGGCCACATTCCGCCAGTGGCCGCCCTGCTCGGGGACGAGACAATCGAGCAGTTCCACCCGCGCTCCCGCCGCCGCGAGACGACGTCCCAAGTTCGACCCGATGAACCCCAGCCCGCCGGTGATCAGGATCGCTCGATCTCGGAAAAAGCCGTCCGCAAGGGACGCTGGCTGGGGGATTTCGGACACCGGCACATAGAAACGACGCGCCGGAATCTTGTCCATCCTTTCGCGCAAACTTTTCGCGTCCAGAGTTCGATGCAACTCGAATCATTTTCCATGAGAAAAACTTTTGCCTTCGCTGGTCTCGACGCCACCTCGCCGCTCGTCCCCTATTCCTTTGACCGTCGCGATCCGCTGCCGACCGATGTCCAGATCGACATCCTGTTTTGCGGCGTCTGCCATTCCGATCTGCACACCGTGCGCGGCGAATGGGGCGGGACGATGTACCCCTGCGTGCCGGGTCACGAAATCGTCGGGCGCGTCTCCGCCATTGGCAGCGAAGTCAGCAAATTTGCTGTCGGCGACATCGCGGCGGTCGGCTGCATGGTGGACTCCTGCGGCAGTTGCGCCAACTGCCAGCGCGATCTCGAGCAATTCTGTGAAAAAGGGGCCACGTTTACCTACAACGCCCCGGATAAACACACCCAAGGCGTGACCTACGGCGGCTATTCCAACGCCATAGTGGTCGATGAGGCGTTCACCCTGAAAGTGCCCGCCAGTCTCGATCTCGCGGCCACCGCTCCGCTGCTTTGCGCGGGCATCACGACGTATTCGCCGCTGCGCCGCTGGAAAGTCGGGCCGGGGCAGAAAGTGGGCATCGTCGGCCTCGGCGGGCTTGGTCACATGGCGGTGAAATTCGCCGCTGCCTTTGACGCGCACGTCGTTCTTTTCACCACCTCGCCGGGCAAAACCGAGGACGCGCTGCGGCTCGGCGCGCACGAAGTCGTCGTCTCCAAGAACGCCTCCGAAATGCGCAAGCACACGGGCAGCTTCGACTTCATTCTCGACGCCGTCTCCGCGCCGCACGACCTCAATACCTATCTCTCCCTCCTGAAACTCGACGGCACGATGGTCATGGTCGGAGTGCCCGCCGAGCCGCTGCCGGTGAATGTTTTCAGCCTCATCATGCCCCGAAAACAACTGGCCGGCTCCCTGATTGGCGGCATCGCCGAGACTCAGGAAATGCTGGATTTCTGTGGCGAGCACAACATTACCTGCGACATCGAAATGATCCGCATGGACGAGATCAACACCGCCTACGAGCGCCTCCTGAAGAGCGATGTGAAATACCGCTTCGTAATCGACATGGCGACCCTCAAGGAGGCGTAACGTTCTTTCTGCTCGACCCCACCGGGCAGCCGATTCTTAACTGCCCACCATGCTGAACTTCATCTGGCTCGGGCTCCTTCTCATCGCCGTGATTCTGGGCGGACTCACCGGGTCGCTCGACGCCGTGACCATCGCAGCATTCGACGCCTGCAAAAACGCCGTTCTCAATCTCGCTCTGCCCCTCATCGGCTTGATGGCTCTCTGGCTGGGCATGATGCGTCTCGCCGAACGCGCCGGGCTCATCCAGCTCCTCGCCCGCGCCCTGCGCCCGCTTATGACCCGCCTCTTCCCCGATGTGCCGCCCGAGCACCCGGCGATGGGCGCGATGCTGCTCAACATGGGCGCCAACATGCTTGGCCTCGGAAACGCCGCCACTCCTATGGGACTCAAAGCCATGGGCCACCTCGAGCGCTTGAATAAGACTCCCGGCACCGCTTCCAACGCCATGTGCACCTTTCTCGCCATCAATACGAGTTCCATTCAACTCATCCCCGCCACCACCGTCGCCTACCTCGCCGCTGCCAAATCCGCTGATCCCACCTGGATCATCGGCCCAGCCTTTCTCGCCACCGTCTGCGCCGCCACCTCGGGCATTATCGCCGTCAAACTCCTCGAAAAACTCCCTGTCTTCCGCAACCGCGCCGCCACCGTCGGCATCTCTGATTCCATTGAAACTCCGCTCACCGAGGAAACACCCGCCGCCCCGTCTCCGCTCGTCTCCTGGGCATGGCTGCCGCTCGCCGTTTACTTCGGCCTCTTCGCCTGGTTTGCCTGGATGCTCATCGGCCACGCGCAAACCATCGACCTTAAAAGCACCGTCCTCGCCGTCGTCCGCGCCATCTCCACCCTCGCCGTGCCGTTCCTGTTCTCCTTTTTCCCGCTTTACGCCGCCCTACGCCGCATCCCCGTCTATGAGGAATTCATCGAGGGCGCCAAAGAGGGCTTCGCCGTCGCTACCCGCATCATCCCCTACCTCGTCGCCATCCTGAGTTCCATCGGAATGGTCCGGGCCGCCTTCGCCGCCAGCGCGCATCTCGATTGGTTTGCCCACGGAATGGGGGCGCTCTCCCGGTTTCTGGCCTTCATCGGAGTGCCCGGCGACCTCCTGCCGCTCATCCTCCTGCGTCCCCTCAGCGGCAGCGGCGCGAGCGGCGTCTTCAACGAAATCATCCGCAACCCCGCCCTCGGCGGCCCCGACAGCCTGATCTCGCGCATGGCGGGCTGCATCATGGGCAGCACGGAGACCACGTTTTACGTCATCGCCGTTTACTTCGGCAGCGTGGCCATCCGCAGAACGAGGCACGCCATCCCCGCCGGCCTCATCGCCGACCTCACCGGCGTCATCGCCAGCATCACCATCTGTCGGCTAATGTTTTCCTGAAGCCGCTGCGAGGCGAAAACAAGACTACGCACCGCAAGGTTACGGGCAATGGCATACGAAATTAAGCACCACAGGAGCGAGCCCATTAGTGAGCGGACTCTGTGTCCGGCTCGGCCTCGTGCATATTGCGCAGGAGTCGGCGGGCGATGGATGGACTGAAAACCATCAGCGGATGAAAGAGTTTCCAACGGGTCTCATTCGCGGCCACGTCCCAATGCGAGCTGCTCGACGGTAGGATGATGAGGTCGAACGGCGTGTAAATCGAGAGTGGGTGCATTCCATTGAAAGTCGGATCGTGCGTAGCCAGGTCTCGGAGAAACGGGCTGTGCGGCCGCATTTCCAGGACGCCGGGCTGGCGATTGATGTAGGCAAATAGCGTCCCGTGATGTGGCGCGCTGAGCGTGGCGTAACTGATTACCCGTTCGCGCACCGGAAAATGAGCCACCCAATAACGCGAAATCAGCCCGCCCATGCTGAAGCCGACGATGTGCAGTGGACGACGGCTGCCGAAGTGCGCGACGACTTCCGCATCGAGAAATGCGGCGGCGTCTTCCAGTCGCATCGCTCCATTGCAAGGCGTCACCGACGGGCAAAACGTCTCGTAACCGGCGCGTTGAAACTGGTGCGCGAGCCATTTCATCTTGTCGCCCGAATCGTAAATGCCGTGGACCAAAACGACAGCGGGCTTCGCGGGATCGGCCTTCGGTGGAGCCGGGGAAAGGCTCACGAGCAGCGCGGCCAGCCAGTTGGTGGGGTTGAAGTTCAAAATGGCGTGACGATGGCGGTCCAGTTGCGTTCGCCAAACTCGGAGAGCAATTTCTCGCGGACGCTTTCCGCGGCAGCCAGATCGCGGGTCAGTGCAAACATGGTCGAGCCGGAGCCGGACATCAGCGCGCCGAGTGTTTCCGGCTGGGCGAGGAGAAATTGTTTCACGAGGGCGAGCAGGAGATATTTCTCAAAGACGGGACGCTCAAGGTCGTTGGCCAGTGTCCCAAACGGCGTCGATTGGACTTCCATCGGGATGCCGGGGAGCGGCTGGCTGGCGGCGAGATTTTGGTAAGCCCAAGGCGTGGGGACGCCAAAAGGCGGCTTGAAGAGAATGATATGGAACTCGCCCGGCGGCGGAATGGGACGCACGATTTCCCCGCGACCCTCGCACCAGGCGGCGGACCGATGGAGAAAAAATGGGACGTCGGACCCGAGAGTCGCGGCCAGCGTTTCCAACTCGGGAAACGCGAGCGGAGTTTCAGTGCAATCATTGAGCGCGAGCAAGGTCGTCGCCGCGTCACTGCTCCCGCCGCCGAGCCCGGCGCTGTGCGGGATGTTTTTCTCCAGGTGAATCGCGACATTGGGCAGCGTGCCGTGGCCAAAAAGACGCGCGGCGCGGACGACGAGGTTGCGGTCGTCGGTGGGAATCGTCGGATCGGAACAGGTGAAGGAGAAATTTTCAGCGGAGGTGCAGTCGATTGTGTCCGTCAGCGAGATCGGTAAAAAGAGGCTGCGCAAATCGTGAAATCCATCGGGGCGACGCCCGAGAATTTCGAGAGAGAGATTGATTTTTGCAGGCGCAAGTCGCTTCATGGGGCGATGCATTCTTCCGCAAACCCATCGTCGGCAAAAGATAAAATCATCGTCGCACTCGACCTGCCCGACGAAGCCTCGGCGCTGCGGACGGTGGAGCAATTGACCGGCGAAGTGGGGCTTTTCAAAGTCGGCCTGCAGCTTTTCACCGCGTGCGGACCGTCGATTGTGCGGCAGATCCGTGCGCTGGGCGGCGGGGTGTTTCTCGATCTCAAGTTTCACGACATCCCGAACACGGTGCGTCACGCCGTCGAGTCCGCCATGGCACTGGATGTGCAAATGCTGACCGTCCATGCCGGTGGCGGGCGCGAAATGCTGGAAGCGGCAGCGACAGGCGCGGCAGGGTCGAGTTGCTTCGTGCTCGGCGTGACGGTGCTGACGAGTTCCAACGAGCGGACTTTGAGCGAAATGGGGGTCCAGCGCAGTGTGCCGGACCAAGTCGCCGCCCTGGGGAAAATCGCCGCCGAATCGGGTTTGAGCGGACTCGTCGCCAGCGCCCACGAGATCGGGCTTTTGCGCGGCTGTATTCCCAGTGGAATGAAACTCGTGATCCCCGGCATTCGCCCCGCTGGAGCCGATGTGCAGGATCAAAAACGCGTGATGACGCCGCTCGAAGCCGTCACCGCCGGGGCCGATTATCTGGTGATCGGGCGTCCCATTTTAGGAGCGGAAAATCCAGTCAACGCCGCCCGGGAAATCGCGGCGAGCCTTTCAGTTGAAGAATCCAACAAAAACCAATAAACCTTTCGCCTCATGAAACTCTCCCCCCTTTTTCTCGCACTCATCCTTTGCAATCCTGCAATTCTCCCGGCTCAGCCAGTCCCTCAATCGAGTGCAACTCCGGTCATTTCACCCACTCCCAAGCCTACGCCACTTCCGCGGACGCCGGAATCGGCCGTCACTCCCGCAGTCAAAGACCCTAATCGGCACGTGGAATTTCTCGACCGCAAGCAGCGCGGCCCGATCGATCTGCTTTTTCTAGGCGATTCCATTACTGATTTCTGGCCTCGTCGCGGCGAAACCACCTGGCTAAAATTTGCCGCGTGGAATCCGGCTGATTTCGGTATCAGCGCCGATCGCACCGAACACGTTCTTTGGCGGATCACCAACGGAGAACTCGATGGCATTCAGCCTAAAGTCACCGTCATTATGATCGGCACCAACAATGTCGGCCAATGCCCGGATGAGAAACCGGAATGGGCAGCGGAGGGAGTGAAAAAGATCGTCGCGACTGTTCACGAAAAGCTGCCGGCGACGAAAGTTTTGCTTCTGGCGGTATTCCCACGCGACATCAAAGGCAGTCGGCTGCGCGAGGCCGTTGCGCAGATCAACCAATCGCTGGTCAGTTTGGATGACGGAAAACAGACGCGTTTTCTGGACATAGGCAGTCAATTTCTCGACGCCCAAGGCGAAATTCCGAGCGACGTTATGCCCGATAAATTGCATCCCAACGCCAAAGGTTACGAAATTTGGTATGGTGCGATGCAGCCGCTCCTAAGTGAGATGATGGCTGAAAAATAGTCCGGTTGTGGCTATGGGCGAAATCTAACTGATATGCATTTCGGGTTGTTCGGGAATCTCGAACAACTCGATGCCCGCATTGGTTTCGCCGAAGTATTTCAGGGTCCAGGCGGAGGGAAATAAGACGACGGGAAGGCCGCTGGCGTCGGTGGCGAGTTTGACGCCAGTGGGGAGTTTCAGTTGAGTTAGATCGGTATCTGGGCTGAGCCAGCGGGCGATGCTCCAGGTGGCGGTTTCGAGACGCGATTCGGCGCCGTATTCGGTTTCGAGGCGATATTGCACGACTTCGAATTGTAACGGGCCGACTGCGGCGAGGAGCGGGACTTTGATGACGGAGTCGTTCAGATGAAAGACTTGGATGACGCCTTCCTGGAGGAGCTGTTCGAGACCTTGACGGAATTGTTTGTATTTGCCGGTGTTCGGATTTTGCAAAAACGCAAAGCACTCGGGAGGAAATCGCGGGATTTCGTGATAAACCACGCCCGGTTCCTCGGTGAGCGTGTCGCCAATGCCGAATTCGGAGTAGCCGACCAGGCCCAGAATGTCGCCAGCGTAAGCGGTGTCGATGGTTTCGCGTTCCTGAGCGAAGAGTTTGTGCGAGTTTGAAAGGCGGACTTTTTTCCCCGTGCGCTCGTGGATGACGGACATGTCGCGAGTGAATTTGCCGGAGCAAACGCGCAAAAACGCGATGCGGTCGCGGTGGCGCGGGTCCATGTTGGCCTGGATTTTGAAGATGAAGCCGGTGAAATTGGGCGAGTCGGTAGGGACGTATTCCCCGTGGCTGATGCGAGGTCCGGGAGGAGTGGATTCGGCCAAAAAGGCGTCGAGCATGAGCTGGACGCCGAAGTTGTTCATGGCGCTGCCAAAGAAAACGGGGGTTTGTTTGCCGTTGAGAACGCGGTTGTGATCGTAATCTTCTCCCGCGCCTTCGAGCATTTCGAGTTCCTCACGAACGCGCTCATAAACGTCGGGGTCGAGTTTTTCGGCGACGATGGGGTCGTCGATTCCGGCGATGGAAACCGGGGCGCGGTAGGCTCCATGAGGCGTTTTCTCGAAAAGATGGACTTCCCGTTTCTGGCGGTCGTAAACACCCTTGAACTGCACACCTTCGCCGAGCGGCCAGTTGATCGGATACGCGCCGATGCCGAGAACGCTTTCGAGTTCGTCCAAGAGGTCGAGCGGCGGACGCGACGGGCGGTCCAGCTTGTTCATGAAGGTGAAAATCGGAACGCCACGGCGGCGGCAAACCTCAAAAAGCTTTCGGGTTTGCGCTTGAATGCCCTTGCCCGCGTCGATGACCATGACGACGGCATCGACGGCGGTAAGGACGCGGTAGGTGTCCTCGGAGAAATCGTGGTGGCCAGGTGTGTCGAGGAGATTGACCGCATAACCGTTGTACTCGAATTGCAAAACGGTCGAGCTGATGCTGATGCCGCGTTTGCGTTCGAGTTCCATCCAGTCGGAGGTGGCGGCGCGCTGATTTTTCCGCGAAGTGACCGAACCCGCCAGTTGCACCGCGCCGCCATAGAGGAGAAGTTTCTCGGTGAGTGTGGTCTTGCCTGCATCCGGGTGCGAGATGATCGCAAACGTGCGGCGGCGATTGATTTCGGAAAGCATCGGAGTAAGAGCGGATTCAAAGAAAAAGGACGCCGCCGGCGGGCCGGGGACGTCCTTTCATTCGAGCGGAAAGCTCTGTGATTAAGCCATCAGAAGAACCGACCGGCTGCGCTTGATCTCGCGGGTAATTTTACGATGGAAATGCGCGGGCATACCAGTGAGGCGGCGGGGAAGGATTTTGCCACTTTCGGTGACGAATTTCTTCAGAATATCGGGGTTCTTGTAATCGATCGCGTCGATGGTGATGTCCATCCGGCGGCGGGGCATGATGCGGTTCGCACGGCGGAAATTGGAGCGGCGTTGAGCGGTTTTAGGCTGCATAAGAATGAAAGTCGAAGCGGTTACTTAGTTTCGCGATGAAGCGTGTGGCGGCGGAGGAAGGGATTGTATTTCTTCTTCTCCAGACGCGTCGGAGTGTTGGGGCTCTTTTTGTTACGTGTGGACATGTAACGGGAAGCGGGTTTGCCCTCAGCTTTTGCTTCGGTGCATTCGAGAGTGATGATGTCTTGGGCCATGGTGGACGTGGGTTATACGCTAATTATTCTTTGGTATCAACCGGGGATTCTTCTTCCTCGGTTTCGTTGCCATCCTCATCGGTGAGGCCAAACAAAGATGTCACTGACTGGCGGACGCGGGTCATCTTGCTCTGCTTCTCCAGAATCGCCTGGCACTCGACTGTGTAACGGGTGAAAGGGATGGCTTCGAGGCGAACGTGAGGGATTGGTTTGTTCGACATCTCGCAGATGCCATAAGTATCCGACTCGATTCTACGGAGCGCTTCCTCGATTTCATTGAGCGAATCCTGCTCGCTGGAAAGCAAGCTGAGGGCGAAATCGCGATCGTAAGCGTCGCTGCCGGCGTCGGCCTGGTGCATTCCAAAAGCGGAGGCTTCGCTGCCCTCGGCACGAGCGCGAAGGTTATCCTTGGCGACACCCATCATGGAATCAACCATCGCATCGCGCAGGGCGACGAGGCGGGCCTTTTGCTTCTTCAAAAAGGGCGAGAGACCCGCATCGGGATCCGGCTTTTCACCCGGGAGAATGGTCACGGATTCGTCTACTTCAAAGACCTCGTGTTCTGACGAATTGGATGGTTTGTCGTTCTTGGTTTTGGGCATAGAGCAGGGATTTATTTGGCCAAGCCGGATTTGGGGAGCGGGTATTTAATGGCTATTCACAGGCTGTGCAAGTGGAAAAAGGGGTTTTCTTATGTTTGCACTAGCATGTGCTTTGCCCACGGGTTACCTAGTCACGAATCTTATGGCTAAACCAGTTGTCGAAGTCCAACCCCGGGCAGTCATTCCGACCAATGGCGGGAGCGCTGTTTTTCTGGGAAACCAATTCAAAAATTTCGTCATCTACGTCGATAACGGCGTGGGTCAGGCCATTACCATGTTCATGCGGCAGACGGCCAAGGCGCGCCCCCTCACCCACGACCTGATGGCTCACATATTGACCTCACTCGGAGCCAAGGTGGAGCGGGTCATCATCAACGACCTGCAAGAAGGCACGTATTTCGCCCGGCTCATCCTCAGCGCCGAGAACGAGCTGCACGAGCGCAAGATCGTGGAAATCGACGCCCGGCCCAGTGATTGCATCGCGCTCGCCGTCCAGCAAAACGCTCCCATTTACGTCGTGCAAGACGTCTGGAGTCAGGTCGAGGACATGAGCGAGGTCCTGGAAAAAATGGCCCAGGGCGACCACTCTTCCGAAGACGATCCAACGGCGGAGGAATAGCCGGGTTTTCGCCAACTCGCTGCGCTTTGGCAAATCCCATGTTGGGTGAGATTCGTAGCTTGATTTGCAGTTTAAACGACGAAACACTGACGCCCTTGAAATTGGAAGATCCGGCTTTGGGAAATACGAAAATGGGAGTGCCAGAGACCGCCGGAGTCGCTGACACTGCCGGCGTTTCCACGCGGAATCCCGCCCTGCCGTTCTTCACCGCACGCAAAGCCGGAGAAATCCGCAATCTCGAGGAGCGGATGGACGCGACTTTGAGAGAAATGGGAGTGAGCTTCGACTTCGTGCGGGGCGAGCACGCCGAGACGCCTTGGGTCTGCGACATCTTGCCGCACATTTTCACCGACGACGACTGGCAGACGATAGGCAACGGATTTCGCCAGCGGTTGCGGGCGTTTGAAATGTTTCTGCACGACGTTTACGGCAAAAAAGAAATCCTCCGCTCCGGCATGTTGCCGCTGCAAGCCGTCCTCGGCAGCCCCCATTATCAACGCGTCTGCCCCAGCCTGCATCCGGCCGAGGGTGCGTATTTGCATCTCGCCGGGCTCGCCGTTACCCGCGACGCCAGTGGGCGGCTGGTGGCGAAAAACCACTACTTCAGCCACGCCTCGGGCGTCGCCTACATGATGCAAAACCGGCGCGTGCTGGCCCGTGTCGTGCCGGAGATTTTCCGCGATTTCCCGGTGACTTCCATTGCGAACACGCCGCTCGACATCCTGGAAAAACTCCGCGCCATGACGCCGGAAACGCACGACCCGACGGTGGTTCTGCTCTCGCCCGGCACCACCAGCGCGGTCTATTCCGAGCACAGCTTTCTCGCCCGGCGCATGGGTATTCCGCTCGTGCAGGGTGGCGACCTGCTCGTGCTCGACGATTGCGTTTATCTAAAGACCGTCTCCGGCCTCGAAAAAGTCGAAACGATCTACACCCGTGTCGCCGACGCCTGGCTCGATCCGATGGTTTTCCGCCGCGACTCGCGACTCGGCGTGCCGGGTCTCGTCCATTGCATTCGCAAAGGCACCGTGGCGCTCGTCAATGGCATTGGAAGTCAGCTCGCCGACGACCGCAGCCTGCTGAATTTCTCCGCGAAAATCATCCGCTTCTATCTCGGCGAAATACCCGTGCTCCCCAGCCTGCCGACCTACTGGCTGGGCGACGCCGACCAGCGGGAAATGGTCCTTTCCGAAGCCGAAAAATACCGCATCCGCCCGCTCACCGGCGAACGCATTCTTGGTCATCCGCTCGGCCTCGTCCCGACTGAGGAACAGCTCGCCGCCATTAAATTGGAAGTCCGCAAGCACCCGCACACGTTCGTTGCCCAAGTCGGCGGCGATGGCGAGCTCGCGCCCTGTTTTAGTAATGGAAAACTGAACGAGCGCTTGCAGGATCACATCGTTTTCGCACTTCGCCGTGGCTCGTCCTACGAGATTTTTCCAGGCGCGCTCACCCGCGTCGCCCCGCCGGGCAGCCAGCTCACCGCCTCGTTTTTCGGCAGCGGCAGTAAGGATTCCTGGGTCTCCGCCCGCGCCGGCGGCGAGGAATCGGGCAATCCGCCACAGATTAGTACTAACGAATATCTGCCGCCCGCGCGCCAGGTCACCAGCCGCGTCGCCGACGGCTTCTATTGGATGGGCCGTTACCTCGAGCGCGCCCTCAGCATGGCCTACATGATCCAAGTCGTGGAAACATTGGAACTCGAGGAACTCACCTCCGCCGAGCGCAAACTGTATCGCCCGATGTGGAACCGCATCCTACCGCCGCTCGAAGCCGCCGCCGGCACCACCGGGCGGCGCAGCATCGCGAGCGCCTCGGAGCGTTATCGCCTGATGCTCGACCCAGGAGTTCCGGGGACCGTCATCGGCACCTTGCGCCGGGCTCTTTCCAACGCCGAATCGCTTCAGGAAAGTCTCTCGCCCGAGGCCTGGGGCACGCTGGTTAAAATCCAGGAACTGACGGAGAAGATTAAGTTCACACTCGACCAGGAGGACGCCGCCTTTGCCCGCACCACGCGCCGCGTCGCCGACTTGATTGTGAATCTCATTCCGCAATTTTTCGCCATCGCCCAAGGCTCCATGCTCGCCGACAACGGCTGGAATTTCTGTGAACTCGGCCAAATGCTGGAACGAGCCGTGGTCACCGCCAACGCCATCGTTTCCATCGAGGCATCGCTCACCACGCAATCCACCAACGGCCCGCGCCACTCGAATGAGATCGAGCTCTCCGCGTTTCTTCGATTGCTGGGAAGCCGCGACGCCTACCGCCGCGTCTATCAAATGCGCACCGCCCCGGCGCAGGTCCTGGAGATTCTCTGGAAAAACCCCGAGATGCCGCGCTCGGTTACGCGCTGTCTAAAGAAATGCGCTCATCTCTTGCGCGAATCCATGGGGTCCAATTCCCAGTATCCGGCCCATGTTCTAACATCGGTCGAGGAACTGATTTTCCGTATCCAGCACATTCATTGGCAGGAGTTTTTCGTCACCACACAGGAGGATGAGTCGGGCATTTCAGCTCCAATGCAATCACCGCCGTCGCTGCCGCCGAAAAAACTCTCGGAACTCCTCAACGCCCTCCTCCGCCAGACGGCTAACATTCACAACGTCATCGCGGATAGTTTCCTCAATCACCAGGCGATCATTTCCCAGCGGGAACAATTGCTCTTCACGAGCTTTCGCTAACATGTTTTTCGACATCACGCACAGCACCGATTACGCCTACGCCACGCCCGCAGCGGAAGCGTATCTGGAGGCGCGGCTCACTCCTCCTAACCATTCCGGCCAGCGCGTGGTTCGCCACAAGATTAGCATCAATCCCGACACGCCGACTTCGCAATATGTGGACTTCTGCGGCAACACCGTGGACTTCCTTTCCCTGCCCTACCGGCATAAGCGGCTCACCATTACCAACCAAGTCGTTGTCGAGACGACTCCGCGGCTTTTGCCCGACGATATTCTCTCGGCCAGCGTGCAGGAGGCGAAGCAGATTTTGGGCTCGTCCGTCACGGATATTTACGACTATCTGCAACCCACCGAGACCGTGAAAATCGGACGCGAGGCGCATCAATGGTCGCGCCGTTATCTCCCCGGAAATGCCACCCTCCGCACGGGTCTGGAAAGCCTGAACAAAGCCATCTTCGAGACCTTTGAATATCGCAAAGGCAGCACGGATAATTCGACTCCGCTCAACACCGTCTGGCGCGACCGCAAAGGCGTCTGCCAGGACTTTGCGCACATCATGCTAGCCATTCTGCGCACGGCCGGTTTTCCCGCCCGCTACGTCTGCGGCTACATCGACGCCAATCCGGTCACACCCGATGGCAAACGCCTAGTCGGCGCCCTCGCCACCCACGCTTGGGTGGAGGTGTTATTGCCCGGCCGCGTCTGGGTTGCACTCGATCCTACTAACAATAAATGGTGCGGGGAACGTCACATCACCGTCTCCTTCGGACGCGACTTTCGCGACGCCACTCCGCTGCGCGGAACCTTCAAGGGAACCGGCGCACAAAACATGCGGGTAAAAGTCCTCGTCCGCGAAGTCAGCCCGGCCCGTGCGGCAAAAATCTAACATGCGCCTCCGCATTCACAGCCATACACGCTACGAATACGAAAAAGCGGCCAGTTTTTCCCCGCATCTCGTGCGCCTCTTTCCGCGACAGGAGAGTTTCATCCATATCCTGGAAACAAGATTCACAACGCTCGATGGCGCGGTCGTCAACCATCGCCGCGACCTCTTCGACAACCAGATCGCGCGTTGTTTTTTCCCGGAGAAGGCGAGCGTGCTCGACTTCGATGTTAGTCTCGACTTGATGTTAGAAGAACGCAGCGCCTTCGACTTCCTGATCGATGGACATGCCACGCGATTTCCCTTCACCTACAAGCCGGAGGAACAGCACGTCCTCGCTCCCTATCTCATTCAGCCGGACGCAGAAAAAGTCGAGGCTGGCGACTTCTGGAAACTGGAGAAAGACATCCCGACCCTCGACGCGTTATTGGAACTCAACAGTGCACTTTTTTCCAACCTCAGCTACGAGCGCCGCGAGGAGGGTCAGGCCCGCCTCCCGTCGGAAACGCTCAATCTGCGTATCGGTGCCTGCCGCGATTTTTCCCGTCTCGCCGCCTCGCTTTTGCGCAGCGCCGGCGTCGCCGTGCGGCTCGTCAGTGGCTATGTCGCCGAGTTTGGCAAAGCCGAGGAAGACCGACGCGCCGAGGGCAGCCTGCACGCCTGGATCGAGGCCTACATTCCCGGCGCGGGCTGGCTCGGAATGGACCCCACCAACGGCGTCCTCTGCGATCACCATTTCATTCCCGCCGCGGTCGGGTTGCATCCCGATGACATCTCGCCGACGGCGGGGAGCTACTACGGCAACGAGTTCATTTCCGCCGAGCTCACCTCTCTACTAACCATCGATCCCATCGAATGATTCCTAACACTCTTCTAGCACCGGCCAAAAAGGTCGAGGCGCTCCTCAATAAAAAGAAAGTCCGACTTACGCAAGGCGGCGAGCCGACTTTGGTTCCTATCAGTCCCGAGGGGCCGGAATGGTCCATCACCGCTGTCGGCCCGACCAAGCTGCGCTACGCCTACGAGTTTGCCAATGAAATGGTTAGGACCGTCGCTCCGGGCAGCGTGGTTTTTTATTCACCCGGCAAATCTTATCCCGGTGAAACCAATCCGCGCTGGGTGCTGAACATGCTCACCTTGAAGAGCGGAAAGCCGCTCCTGGATCTAGCCTTCTCCAGCGAGCCAGTGACCCAGGCGGGTTACAAACGGTTCCGCGAACAACTTCTCATTCAACTCAAACTCAAAGCTAGCTGGATCAAAGGTCTGCCCGCCGAATCCAGCGTCTGGATTCTCCCGCTCGATCACGACAAGAAGTTTGTCTCTGCTGACTGGAAGAAGAAATCCATGACGCTTCTTCAGCTCGACGCACCGGCGGGATTGCGATTGCCGCTGAATGAAGTTCCAGCCGACTTGAGCCGGCGCGCACTCACAGTCGAGTTGCAGGACAATGCGCTCGCGATTTTCTTTCCGCCGCTCTTGCAAAAGCCGTTTCTGGAACTGCTGAAAATCATTCAAGACATTCTAGCTTCGCTGAAAATTTCCAATGTTAGATTCCAGGGTTACGTCCCATCCGACGACGCCGACATCTGGTCAAAGCTAGGAGTCGCCTCCGACCCGGGCGTGCTGGAGATTAACATTCCGCCCTGCGAGACATGGACGGAATACGCCAAGTGGATGACCGCCATCGAGAATTGCGGCAATGCGACTGGACTGCGCGCGATGAAGGTTTCTGGCGAAGTCGAAATCGGCACTGGCGGCGGCAATCACATTTGCTTTGGCGGCCCGTCCGTTGAGCAAAATGCCTTCTTCAAAAATCCCGGCTGGGTGACATCGATATTGCGTTTCTGGCAGCATCACCCGAGCCTTTCCTATCTATTTACCGGGGCGTATGTCGGATCGAGTTCGCAGGCTCCAAGGACCGATGAATCCGCCCGCAGTCTCTACGATCTGGAGATGGCTTATCAATATCTGGAGTCTCTGAAACGCGGAGATCATCGGCAGATCATCAACGAAACCCTTCGCCACTTGCATATCGACGGCTCGGGAAACACGCATCGGAGTGAGATTAGTTTCGACAAATTCTGGAATGTTAGTTTTCCCGGCGGCGCGCATGGAATTCTGGAGTTCCGAGCCATCGAGACGTTGCCTAGTGCGGAATGGACTTCGGCGGTTGCGCTGCTCTGGCGCGCGCTCGCAGCGGCGTTGCTAACCAAGCCATTTCATCAGCCGTTGAAAGACTTAAATGCTCATCTGCAGGATCGTTTCTTTCTTCCCAGCTTTCTCTGGGACGACCTCATGGAGGTGCTCGCCTTTCTTGCCAAACAAGGCATTCATCTTCCCGTGGAAACTTTCCGCGCGATCTGGGAATGGCGGTTTCCCGTATTGTTAGAAACGCAGCTTGGCTCAGCTAACATCACGATCCGCAAGGCGCTAGAAAGCTGGCCGCTCCTCTGCGAGCAACCGCTCGAAGGCGGGAGTACCAGTCGATTCGTCGATACTAGCATCGAGCGGCTGGAGATCACCACAACCGCGCCGGTGGGCATCCAGTTTCAGGGCCGCAAACTGCCGCTGGAAACATTTCCCTCTAACTTGCATGGAGCCGGACTGCGCTTCCGCAAGACAGCGCTCTACCCGAGCCTGCACCCTGGCATTCCACCGCAACTCCCATTGGAAGTGACCTTCAGCAAGGGCAGCAGAAAACTCTCCTATCAGTTGCAAGCCGGGCAATTCAAATTCGCCGGTCCCTTTCCGAAAGCGATCTCCAAGCCAGGCCCGGAATGCCGCCGCTCGGCTCCTAACAATCTCACTTACGATCTCCGCTTGCCGTGAACTTGAATTTTCATTCGCTAGCTCCATTGACAAATTATTTCATCTCTGGCTAACTTCGGCTCGGCAATGGATTTCTGCCTCCTGAGTAATCGGGAAACCGCACGGTAACCAGTCCGCGCTGATGATTCCTACTTTCCCAAGTAGAATCATGCACTCATCTCAAACTCACATTCTTCAGCGCGGCGTTGCGGCGGTTCGCGACTTGATAAACCAAGCTTGGCGTTATCTGCGTGTTTCGCTGCATTGGTTGCTCTTGATTCTCCCGATGGCGATGATCGTGGGTTCGGCGGTGGCGTTTTTTCTTTGGAGTCTGGATCGGGTGACCTGGCTGCGTTTCCAGAATCCGTGGCTGCTTTTTTATCTGCCCGTGGCCGGGTTCGCCGTGGGCCTGATTTACCATTATTTCGGGCGGTCTGCGGAAGGGGGAAACAATCTCATCATGGATCGAATCCATCAGCCGGGCGGCGGCGTGCCCCGACGCATGGCTCCTCTGATCTTGTTCGGAACGCTGGTCACGCACCTTTTTGGCGGCTCAGCGGGTCGCGAGGGAACGGCGATCCAGATGGGCGGCAGCATCGCGAGCGCGTTTGGTCGCTGGTTGCGATGCGACTCGGATCAAGTCCGCATCGTTCTCATGGCAGGGATAGCCGCCGGGTTTGGGGCGGTCTTTGGCACTCCACTGGCCGGAGCCGTCTTCGCGCTGGAGGTGCTGATGATCGGCCGGATTCAATACGAGGCGCTGATTCCCTGTTTTATCGCCGCCATCGTGGGCGACTGGACGTGCCATGCGTGGGGTATTCATCACACGCAATACACGATCGGTTTTGCGCCGGTCGGAGGGTCAGCAGGCTCCTATTTCCAGCTCGATCCTTGGCTGCTGGGAAAAGTGATTCTGGCTTCGGCTGCATTCGGGCTGGCGGGCACGTTTTTCGCGGAGCTTTCCCATAAACTGAGCGCGGTTTTTAAGAAATGGATTCCTTACGCTCCCCTGCGACCGGCGGTGGGGGGCGTTTTGGTGATCGGGTTGTTTTATTGGTCGGGAACAGCGGATTATCTGGGGCTCGGCGTGTGGTCGCTCGATCCGAAGGCGATCACCATTCCCTCGTTTTTCACCTCGCCCGAGATTCATCCCTGGAGCTGGTTGTGGAAGATCGTCTTTACGGCCATCACCCTCAGCGCGGGCTTCAAAGGAGGGGAAGTCACCCCGCTTTTCTTCATCGGGGCGGCATTGGGAAATGCGCTCGCCGGACTGCTCGGTGCGCCGCCCGATCTTTTTGCCGGGCTGGGTTTCGTGGCCATTTTCGCGGGAGCAACCAATACTCCGCTCGCCTGCACCCTCATGGGCATCGAGCTTTTTGGAGCCACGCATGGCGTCTATCTGGCCACCGCCTGCTTTCTCGCCTACCTCTTTAGCGGACACTCCAGCATTTATTTATCGCAACGCATCGCCGTGCCGAAAATGGGCCAGGCTTTTCTGCCACCGGAGACCACCATGCGGCAGGTCCGCGAAATGAGAACTCCCGCTTTCGACGACTTCACCGCCACTCTTTCCACCATCGATTCACCCAAAAACACCATGCCCACCCACAAAGTCATCCCGCGCGAACTCGGCCTCATCCGCATCTACCTCAAGCCCTCCGATAAACGCGCCCAGCCCGGCATTCGCGGCTTCCTCGCCGCGCGCCCGCTCTACCGCGAACTCGTCGATGCCGCCAAACGCGACGGCATTATGAACGCCCATGCGCATCATACTCACTACGGATACAGTCGGCACGGCAAAATCCGCGGCAACGACCCCGAAATGGGCAACCCCGAACTCACCATGTGCATCGAACTCATCGGCGAAAAAACTCAGTTGGAACATTTCTGCGCCACCCACGGCGAATTGCTCCAGGATAAAGTCATCATCTACAAACACATCGAGCACTGGGACCTGCACGGCACCCAGGTGGAGCCTCGCGACGCCCTGCCCGAAGAATTGGAATCCGACTCCCTCTAGTTTTTCCCGGTTCCCATTGCCATCATGCTGAAAACCTACCTTGCCGTCATGCTGGGCGGAGCCCTCGGCACTGGATTGCGCCTGGCGCTTTCCACCTGGCTGGCGAATCGCTACGGCGAAACGTTTCCCATTGGCACGCTCGTGGTGAATATCTCCGGGTGCTTTCTCATCGGTGTTTTTGCTGCCCTGACCGGATCCGACGGACCCCTCCTCACCTCGCCGCTCGTTCGCATCTTCGTCATGATCGGCATACTCGGCGGCTTCACCACTTTTTCGTCATTCAGTCTGCAAACCCTCAGCCTGTGGCAGGATGGCGAATGGTTGCGCGGCGGTTTGAACGCCCTCTTTTCCCTCGCCTTCTGCTTGATCGCCGTCTGGCTCGGCCAAGTGACCGCCAACCTCCTCACCCATCGCTAACCCATGAACTCCACACTCCCCACCGATTCCACCCTGCTTCGCATCTTCATCGGCGACGCCGACCGCTACGAACACCGCCCGCTTTACGAAGCCATCGTGCTCAAAGCCCGCGAAATGCACATGGCCGGGGCCACCGTGCTCAAAAGCCCCATGGGTTTCGGCAAAACCAGCCACCTGCACACAGGTAAAATCCTCGACCTCTCCACCGATCTCCCGCTAGTGATCGAAATCGTCGATGTCCCGGAAAAAATCGCCGCCTTCCTGCCCGTGCTCGACAAAATGATGGATGGCGGCCTCGTCACGCTGGAGAAAGTGCAGGTCATCCAATATCGGTCGCATCAGAGGGAAAAATAACGCATTCTCCTCCGCATGAATTGGTTTACCTGGGCCTTGCTCTCCGCACTTTTTGCTGGGCTCACCGCCGTTCTGGCCAAAGTGGGCGTCGCCGACATCGATTCCAATCTCGCGACCGCCATCCGCACCACCATCATCCTCGTCATCACTTGGACGATAGCCGCGTTCACACTGAAAAGTGGCGACCTCTCCGCCATCCAACGCCGCACCTGGGTTTTCCTGTTTCTCTCGGCCTGCGCTACGGGACTTTCCTGGCTCTGCTACTTTCGCGCCCTGCAACTTGGCGAAGTCTCCCAAGTCGCCCCCATCGATAAACTGGGCGTCGTCATCGCCATCGGCATCTCACTCGTCTTCCTCGGCGAAAAACTCAGCCTCCGCGAAGGTTGCGGAGCCGGTTTCATCGTTTTCGGCGCACTCCTACTCGCCTGGAAATAGGTTGGCGTGCCTGCGCCATGTTGCCGTAGTTTCTGCCCATGTTTTCCAAGCCCGCCTCTGAAGAGCAAGTTCGCGAACAGCTCAAGTCCATCAAATACCCCGGTTTTTCCCGCGACATCGTCTCTTTTGGCATCGTCCGCGAAGTCACTCTCGATGGGAAGGACGTCACTATTAAGATGGCACTCGCCACCAACGACCCGGCCATTCCGCAGAAAATAAAAGACGACACCGAGACGGCGATCCGGGCGCTTTCTGGAGTGAGCAAAGTCAAAGTCGTCATCGACATTTCCGCTCCGCCGACTGCCAGCGCCACGGGCACGACCGCCATTTCGGGCATCAAACACGTCATCGCCATCGCCAGCGGCAAGGGCGGCGTGGGCAAATCCACCGTGGCCTCGAATCTGGCCGCGGCGCTCGCTTTGCAAGGAGCCAGCGTGGGCCTTTGCGACTGCGATATGTATGGGCCGAGCATGGCGATCATGTTTGGCGCACGCGAACGACCCGCTGCGACGGACGAAAATCAAATCATTCCGCTGGAGCGTTACGGCATCAAACTGATGTCGATGGGTTTCCTCCTCGACGACGATTCACCGGCGATTCTGCGCGGGCCGATGGTGACGCGTTACACCCAGCAATTTCTGCGTCAGGTGGAATGGGGCGAGCTGGATTTCCTGATTCTCGATCTGCCGCCGGGCACGGGCGACATCCAACTCACCATCGTGCAAACTGTGGCGCTGGCCGGCGCGGTGATCGTCACCACGCCGCAGGAAGTCGCGCTGATCGATGCGCGGAAGGCGGCGACGATGTTCCAAAAAGTGAACGTCCCGATCCTCGGTCTTGTGGAAAACATGAGTTATTTCCAGTCGCCCAGCGACGGCAAGCGCTACGATATCTTTGGCACTGGCGGCGGGCGGCGCGAGGCGGCGCGGCTCGGCGTGCCGTTTCTCGCGGAGATTCCCATCGATATTTCCACGCGCGAGGCGGGCGACCGCGGGCAGCCGATCGTGTTGAGCGAACCGCAAAATCCGGCGTCGCTGGCCTTCAGCGATGTCGCCGGGCAGTTGCACCGGTTGTTCTGAGAGGTTGCCGCGCCTGCATTTCCTGAATAAGGTGCCTGCATGAGCACCCAATACACGCTGCGAACCGTTCCCGACGCGATTGACCAAGCCCTTCGCCAACGCGCCAGCAAGGAAGCCCGCAGCCTCAATGCCGTAGCCGTGGAGGCTTTGAGACGAGGGCTGGAATTGGATGAAACTGAATACACCGATCTCGACGCCTTGGTAGGCAGTTGGCAGGAAGATCCTGCCTTCGATGAGGCCGTGGCCGACTTTGAGCGCGTGGACGAGGAAGCCTGGCAATGAATCTCGCGCTGGACACCAACGCCTACAGCGACTTTATGCGGGGCGTGGCGGAACGCGTCTCCCAAGTGCGCCAAGCGCGGAGACTTTCCCTGCCTTTGATCGTGCTGGGCGAATTGCGAGCGGGTTTTGCAGCGGGCAATCAAGAATCAACCAACTCGGCCAATCTCCAACGCTTTCTCAATAGTCCCCGCGTCTCGATTCTGCTGCCCGACGAAAACACCACGCATCATTACGCCCAGCTCTATCTGCAGCTCCGCAAAAAATCCGTCTCCATTCCCACGAACGATCTGTGGATCGCGGCCCTCGTCCTCCAGCACAATCTCGTTCTCTGCACCTCCGACGCCCACTTTGCCCATCTGCCGCAGGTGCCGTGCTGCTAGCCTGGCCGGTCCTGCGTTCGGCGGCTGGGCGGTGCATTTTTTAACCCCGGCGGATTTGTCTTCGTGTATATTGCCCGTCCGCGTTGTCATTTTTGGCGAGCGGAGTTCCATTCCTATCACCCTGTGGCCACCTCCATTTCCGACCTCCGACTCACCACCCGTCAGCAGCACAACCTCGTTCAGCTTCGCAATAAAATCCCCAAACTGCGTCAGCAACGCGGGCGGGAATTGTATCAGAGCGGGGCGAATCTTTCCCTCAAACGCAGCGATAATCACCTGCCCGGCTCGATGGGTTACGTGGCCATCGTGCGCGACATGGTGCGGCGCGAGGTCTTCATCGAGTTTCTGGGAAATGAGGTCAACGCGGACTGCGATTGCGAGGACGGCACGCTTTGCAAACACTGTTACTGCGCCATTCAATCGCTCCTCGCCAAGGCCAGCATCGAGGATCGCGCGGCGGATCGTCCGGCGAAGGAATTGATTGCGGCGCTGGAATCCGTCCACGCGCGGAGGCTGACGGCGGTCGAGTTGGATTACATTGAGCGGATCGAGACGGCTTACGCCAATGCGAGCAACAAAACGGAGCTGACGGTTTACGATCTGCGCGGACTCCTGCCCGGCGCTTTTGGCGGCGGCGCGACTCGCGTCGAACTCTGGCCCGAGCCGCCGGCGTCGCTGGTCGAGTTCTGGCATTATGTGGCTTACGCGATCACGTCTAAAAAGGGATCGTATCCGCCGTTTCTCGATCTGGTGACCGATCCGGGCTTGATCGCCGACAAGGTTCGCGGCTGGTTGCGGCAAAAAGAAATCACGTCCTGGACCGAGACTTTTTCCCGCATGGCGGCGGACGACACGGCGCAACGGGTCCGCACACTCGACCTGCGGATTCATATCGAAGTCGATTCGTTTTCGCTCGAGTCGCGGCTCGATGGTTTGTCGGAATTCATCCCGGTGAAAACGAAGGCGATCCGGCAGTTGCAGGCTGATCTGGACGAGGGAATTCTCCATCTCACGCCCGAGGCGACCGTGCTCTGGCCGCGATTCGCTCCGTTGCTGGCGAACGACGCTTTTACCTGGCGCGAGCCCGGCCCGGTCGCGGCGCTGGAGGACATGCTGCGGATGCCGTTCATTCGACCGCAACTCGTGGCCCTCGACGGCGCGCCAATGGAGTTTCCGGCGGAGCCATTGCGTTGGTCGATCCAGGAAAACGAGGACGACTACGATCTCCGTCTGGTGACGCATGAAGGTCAGCCGCCTCTGCGGATTCTGGCGCGATTCCCCGGGCGTCCGGCGTTGTATCTGACCGCGCGCCAGGTTTACGAGGGCCCGCTCATCAGCCCCGATTTCACCTCGGCGGATTCGTTGCGCGTGCCCGGCGAGGCGCTGGAAACCGTCTCAGGCATCCAGACTTTGCTCAAACTCGACGCGCCGCTCCCGACGAAAATCAGCCACCGTGTTCGGCGCATTCCCCTTCATCTCCGGCTCATCGCGGAACTCCACAAGGACCGCAGCAGCAAGAAGGAAAACGACCCGGAATACCTCCATCTCGCAGTGCATTCGGCGGATCAGGCCGGACGCGAGTTTAGCGAATACCTCGGCGGCGGCTGGTCCAATTTCATTGGAAAAAACAGACCGGAGTTGCAGTCGAATGACGAGTTTCTGGAAGTTCTCGACCCGCGCACCCTGCCGAATCCGGCTCCGATTCTGGACGCGCTGCCAGTTTCCTACGACGAGGACGCCGAGGTCTGGTGCTGCCGGATTACGCGCAAATTTCCCGAGCAATTTTCCAATTGGCTGCAAAATCTCCCGCCGACGATCGCACTGGATCTGGATGTGACTCTGGCCAGTTTCCGCGAACGTCCGCTAACGGCGAAGTTCGACTTGGAGATTCTGGAAGCGGGCGTGGACTGGTTTGACTTGCGTTCGACTCTCAAAATCGAGGACACCGATCTCACTCGCGACGAAATCACGCTGCTCCTGAAAGCCGGGGGCGAATACGTCCGCCTCGGCACCAAAGGCTGGCGCAAACTGGCCTTTGAGCTTTCGCCGGAAGATGATGCGGCACTGGCTCAAATCGGCCTTAGCGCGGCCGATCTCAACGGCGAACCGCAGCGGATGCACGTGCTCCAACTCGCTGGCGGCAGCAAATCACGCAGCCTGCTGCCCGACGATACTCTGGCTCGGCTTGCCGAGCGCGCGGCGGAGCTGAAAACGGCCGTGAATCCGCCGGTTCCAGCGACGATCAAAGCGACGCTGCGCCCGTATCAGTTGGAGGGTTATCACTTCCTTTCCTATCTCGCGGCCAACACCTTCGGCGGCATCCTGGCCGACGACATGGGCCTCGGAAAAACGCTCCAGACCCTTGTCTGGCTCGCCTCTTTGCGCGAAGACGAGATGCTCGCCACCCGCGCCAGCCTGGTCGTTTGCCCGAAGTCGGTCACCGACAACTGGTTGAGCGAGGCTGAACATTTTTATCCGTCGCTCAAAGTCGGCGTCTGGCGCGAGAAGGATGCAACTCGACTCAGCGCCTTTCTCAAAAATCACGACCTCGTCGTCCTCAATTACTCGCAACTCCGCAGCCACGAAGTCGCCCTCGCAAAAGTCGAATGGCTCACCGTTATTCTCGACGAAGGGCAGTTTATCAAAAATCCCACGTCGCAAACCGCCCAGGCGGCGCGCAACCTCGTCGCCGATCATCGCCTCATTCTCACCGGCACGCCGATTGAGAACAAACTCCTCGATCTCTGGAGTCTAATGTCGTTTGCCATGCCCGGCATCCTCGGCACGCAGGGACGATTTCAGGTTCTCTTTAATGAGAAAAAAGACGCGCTTGCCACGCGGCGACTCGCGGCACGGGTGCGTCCATTCCTCTTGCGGCGCTCCAAAAAAGAAGTTGCCACCGATCTGCCCGACCGCATCGAGGAGGATCTGCATTGCGAAATGGAAGGCGACCAGTTGCATCGTTATCGGGCCGAACTCAAGATCGCCCGGCAGCGCCTGCTCAAGATCAACACCAGCAAGCAGCTCGACAAAGAGCGCTTCAACATCCTCACCTCGCTTCTCCGCCTCCGGCAGATTTGCGCCCACCCCGGACTGGCCGATCCCGAGCTTTCCAACGCCGAAAGCGCGAAACAGGAGGCGCTCTTCGACTTGCTCGAACCGCTCATTGAGGAAGGACATAAGGTTCTCGTTTTCAGTCAGTTCGTTTCGATGTTGGAACGCCTCCAAACCGAGATCACGCGTCGCGAATGGAAGAGCTACTACCTCGCTGGCGACACCGAGGACCGCGGCACTCTCGTGAAAAACTTCCAGGCCGACCCCGGCAGCGCGGTCTTCCTGATTTCGCTAAGAGCGGGCGGCTTTGGCTTGAATCTAACGTCGGCGAGTTACGTTGTTCTCTACGACCCGTGGTGGAATCCAGCGGTGGAAAACCAAGCCATCGACCGCACCCATCGCATCGGCCAGAAAAATACGGTGAACGCCTACCGCCTGATCACCAAGGACAGCATCGAGGAAAAAATTAGAGCGCTTCAAAAGAGCAAAGGCGCGCTGGCGCAGGATATTCTCGGAGAAGAAAACTTCGTCAAGAGCCTCACGCTGGACGACTTCCAATATCTCTTCGCCGATAGCACGGAAAGTTAGAGGCATCGTTGCGAAGTTGTTCGCAAAATAGCTCGATATAAATTCGGGCGAGGCTCGGAACCTGCTAGGTAATGTTAGGACTCGATTTAACATTATGACTTATTCCCCCCGCCGTTACTCACTCGTTCTCGCCGCAGCCGTCATGGCCGCCATCCATCCCGGAGCACAAGCCGTTGCTCCCGATCTCGGCGCGGCCAGCAGTTTTGCCGTTCTGGGCGGCTCCACGGTTACCAACACGGGTGTGACTAACATCACTGGCGATCTCGGCGTCAGTCCCGGCTCGGCAGTCACAGGATTCCCTCCCGGCGTCGTCACCGGCACCATCTATGCCAACGTGGCACCGGCCATTCAGGCCCATGCCGATACCATCACCGCCTACAACACTCTCACTGGCGAAACTGCCAACACCATCCTCACGGGTCAGGACTTGGGCGGTTTGACCCTCACTCCCGGCACCTATTTCTTTGCCACCTCGGCTCAACTCACCGGCACCCTCACCCTCGATCCGCAGGGCGATCCGAACGCGAAATTTCACTTTCAAATCGGCAGCACGCTGACCACGGCCAGCGCCTCCTCGGTTATCGTCTCTGGTGGCGGCTCCCTGGCCGACATTTTCTGGCAGGTCGGCAGTTCCGCAATCCTTGGCTCAAGCACCGCTTTTGAAGGAAATATTCTGGCTCAGACTAGCATTACACTCAACACCGGGGCTGGCATCGTTGCGGGACGCGCCCTCGCCATCGACGGCGCTGTCACTCTCGATACTAACAACATTTCCTTCCTCGTCCCGCCGAACTTCGGCACCTTCTGGAAAGGAGCCAACGGCAATCTCTGGTCGCAGAACAACTGGTCGAGCGATGCCACTGGTGTGGATGATCTCCATCTCCCGATCACTGGAGCCAACGTCGTTTTCTCCGTCACCGGCGTGACTCCTGTTAACCAAAACACAGTGCTCGATTTCGACGCTAACATCGACAGTCTTACGATTAACGATCCTGCCGCAGTCACCATTTCCGGTTCCAATACTCTTACCATCGCCGGCACCGGCGCGGTCACTGGAATCACCGTCAACTCGGGCGCAGGTCTGGCCACCATCGCGACTAACATCGTTCTCGCCGGAGCCTCCGATAACATCGCGGTGAACAACGCCGCCGGTCTGCTCATCAGCGGCAATATAGGCGGCGCGATTGGACTCACCAAATCCGGCACCGGAAAGCTCACTGTCACCGGTGCTAATAGCTACACAGGGGCTACAGTCATCTCCGGCGGCACTCTCCAGGTCGGCGATGGCACCATCGTTCGCGCGGCCCTGCCAGCAGCTTCCGCCGTCACCGTGGCTGCGCCCGGCACGCTGGCCATCAATCTAACCGACGGCAAAATTTTTTCTAACACCGTCGCCAACAGCGGCGTGGTCACCACGATTGCGGAGGGTACTAACACGCTCTCCGGCGTCATCAGCGGCACCGGCTCCTTTCATCAGAATGGAACTGGCATCACGATCCTCAGCGGCCAAAACACGTTCACCGGACTTACTCGTGTTAGCCAGGGAACCCTCTTCGTTGACGGCGCCGTCGGCGGCAGCAGCCGGGTCGATCACGGCACTCTCGGCGGCAGCGGCAGCATTGCGGGAAATGTAACCGCCCTGAACGACTCGAAAGTCAGCGCCGGCACACCAACCAATCCAGCGGGCACCCTGCGCGTCGGCGGAAACTATCAACAAGGCCCCGGCACCACTTACACGGCCTCACTGACGGGCCCCAATACTAACAATCTTCTAGCTATCAATGGCCGCGCACGACTGAATGGCACGCTGCATGTGAATTATATCGACGGCTTCAACGCTTCTCCCGGCGAGGAATTCACCGTTCTAACCTCACGCGGCGGTGTGGCCGGTCGCTTCAGTGAATTTGACGACAGCCATGCTACCGATTCCCTGCTAACATTGGGCGTCTTCTATCGTTCCAACTCGGTCCTGCTCAAGTTCACCCAGGGCTCCTTCCTTCTTCCTGAAGGCCTGACTCCTAACCAAATCGCCATCGCCACGGCCCTCGACAAACTCGCTGGCGATGATTCGACTTCCAGGCTAATCGCGGCCCTCGACCGGCTGCCGATCGATCAACTTCCCGGCGCTTACGACCGGCTCAGTCCAGTGGAATTTGCCGCCATTTTCGATAGCGGATTCGCCATTGCCAGGGAACAATCGGGTTTCATCGAGCGCCGCCTGGAAGATGTGCGCGACAACTCCAGAACTGAAGAAACCACCACTCAACCCGCGCAAGCTGAGAGCGATGGCAAGACGGTTTTCGATGACAAAGACGGCAAGCACATGATCGCGCCCGAAGGCAAAAATGTTCGCACGCGCGAAGTCGCCAACCTCGCACCCGAACGCCGCTGGGGCTTCTATCTCAATGGCGGCGCGGAATTCGTGAACATCGACAGCACCTCCCGCGCGGCCGGCTCCGACTTCAATGTTGGTAGCGCCAACCTCGGCGCTGATTACCTCCTAACCAATCACGTCGTCATCGGTGCGACGGTCGGTTATTCTCATGTTAGTTCCGACGGCAGCAACGGAGGCGAAGTCACTGGCGACGGCGCCAATGGCAATCTCTATGCGAGCTGGTTCGACCACGGTTTCTATGTTAACGGCATCGTCGGCGGCGGTCTTACTTCCTACGACACCGAGCGCAGGACGATCGGCGGCACGGCTCGCGGCGACACCGATGGCAGCTACTACACGGCGCTCATCGGCACCGGCTACGAACACCACATCGGCGGGCTGACTTTCGGTCCCATCGCCGCGTTGCAATACACCACTGTGAGTCTCGATGGATTCACCGAAACCGGTTCCCTCGCCCCCTTGCGCATCAGCGACCAGACCGAAAATTCCCTGCAGTCCCGCCTCGGTCTGCGCGCCTCCTATGCGTGGAAAGTGGGTGGGGTTGTCATCACTCCCGAAGTGCGCGCCCAGTGGCAGCATGAATTCCAGGACACCAGCCGCGGCATCACCGCCGGGTTTACGAAGGACTCGTCCTTCACCGTTCGCGGCCCGGAAATCGGACGCGACAGCCTCCTCCTCGACGCCGGAGCCTCGGTCCAATGGTGCCCACGCGTCTCCACCTACGCCTACTACACCGGCAACCTTGGCGCGACTAACTACAGCTCGCACTCGGTGAACGTCGGCGTGCGGGTGAGTTTCTAACCAAACGCTTCCTAACTAAAACGCCTGCCGGGTCCAAGCCTGCGCAGGCGTTTTTGTTTTGGAACACAGCTAATTTCTAGCGTCGCGCATCGCCTGCTGGATTTCCTTTGGGGCCTTCTCCAGCAGATCGTTGTGAGTGCCGCCGGCGACTTCCATATAAGTTGCAGTCGAACCTAACTCCCGCGCCAGGGTTCGGCCCATGATCGCGGGAATCGCCTCGTCGTCAGAGCCGTGAAAAATCCAGACGTGACCGCCGCGTTTTTGGAGTCCGGTGAGACGGGCGCGATTGTCGTAACGATGCCGCACCAGCCAGCCGAGCGGCGCACGGACCACGATGGAAGTCATCTCCATCGCACTCGTGAAAGGCGCGAGCAGAACGGCCCGGCGCAGGTGAAATTCCTCCACTCCCAGCAAGGCCGCCGCTGCTCCCAGCGAATGTCCAAACACAATCCCGCGAGTCCCGATCTCGGCCATCGGGAAACCGGTCGCGCGCGCCGCCACTGGGACGGCTTGCCGAATGTTTTCCTGAATCGCAGGCGGATTCGGAGTGCCGGGCGAGACGCCGTAACCCGGATAATCAACGAAGAGAAACGCGTCCTGCGACAGCCCGGAATAGTCCTGCAAGTCGGCCAGGCTGAGCGCCTCGCTGGCGTTTCCGGCGCAAACGATCCAGAGGCGCTCGGGCACGCGCTGGCCGGCTGCAGGCAGGAGCCAGGCGGTTTCGCGGCCGTGAGTCGTCTCGTACTCGACTCGTTTTCCACCAGATTGGAGAAACGCCGAAACGGTGGCCTCCGACGTGTGCCGCGGGAAATAAATCATCCGGCTCTGGAAGAAAAAGAGATACGCCAGCAGCAGCATCACCACGACAATGACGATGCGCAGGAGGGATTTTGTGAGCTGCAGAAACATGGCGAACGATGGCACTTTTCCGACGAAAGAAAAGAAACGCGCTTGTCTCAGGGCGGGCAGACTTTAACCTGTCCGCCTACGACATGGAGACTCTCGCCGCACCGCCAACCGCCGCCCATTCCACCCTCAACTCCGCCGCCGAATGGCCGCCGCTCGACACCTTTGCCCGGCGTCATATCGGACCCGATGAGGCGAGTCAGGCTGCGATGCTCGAAGCGGTCGGGGCCGAGTCGCTCGATGCCTTGATCGACCAAGTCGTGCCGGGAAAAATCCGCCTGCGCAGAGCCTTGCAACTCCCGACCGCGCTCGGGGAATCGGCGTCGCTGGCGGAGTTGAAATCCATCGCCTCTCGCAACCAAGTCTGGAAATCCTACCTCGGCACCGGCTATTCCGATTGCCTCACACCGCCTGTCATCCAGCGGAACATCCTCGAAAATCCGGGCTGGTACACCGCTTACACGCCGTATCAGGCCGAGATCTCGCAAGGCCGCATGGAGGCGTTGCTGAATTTCCAGACGATGATCATCGACCTCACCGGACTGGAAATTGCCAATGCCTCGCTGCTCGACGAGGGAACCGCCGCCGCCGAGGCGATGCACCTTTGCCAGTCGGTGAAAAACGACGCGACTTCCGACGTCATCTTCGTCTCCGAGAGTTGCCATCCGCAGACCATAGCCGTCGTCCAAACCCGCGCGCTGCCGCTCGGCATCGAGGTCATCGTCGGCGACCATCGGGAGTTTGATTTCACTGCGAAGCCCTTCGCCGTGCTCGTGCAATATCCGGCCACCAACGGCGCGATCTACGACTACGAAAACTTCGCCGCGCAGGCTCACGCCGCCGGGGCACTGGTGATTTGCGCCGCCGATTTGCTCGCGCTCACCCTGTTGAAACCGCCGGGCGAGTTTGGCGCGGATGTGGCCGTCGGCAGCTCGCAACGCTTCGGAGTACCGCTCGGTTTCGGCGGTCCGCACGCGGCTTACATGGCGACGCGCGACGCCTATAAACGCTCGCTGCCCGGACGCCTCATCGGAGTTTCAGTCGATTCCAACGGCAACCCCGCGATGCGACTTACCCTGCAAACCCGCGAGCAGCATATTCGCCGCGATAAGGCGACTTCCAACATCTGCACCGCCCAGGTTTTGCTCGCCGTCATCGCCTCGACCTACGCCGTCTATCACGGGGCCGAGGGCTTGCGCGACATTGCAAAACGCGTGCACGGTCTCACCAACCAGCTCGCCGAAGCCCTCCTCTTTCGCGGCTGGAAACTGGCCCATTCGTCTTACTTCGACACCATCGTCATCGAGGCTGGCGACGAGCAGGCGGCTATCGTCAGCCGCGCAGTCGAGTTCCATATCAATCTGCGCCAGTTTCCCAATGGCAACCTCGGCATTTCCCTCGACGAAACGACCACCGGCGAGGACATCGCGCTTCTCATTTCGATCTTCGGCGAGCACGGCGGAGAACCCACCGCGGAGAACGAGGGCCTGCCGGAAAACCTGCGCCGCACCTCCCCATTTCTCACGCATCCCGTCTTTAACACGCACCACTCCGAGACCGAACTCCTCCGCTACTTGAAGCGCCTGGAAAACCGCGATCTCTCGCTCACCACCTCGATGATCGCCCTCGGTTCCTGCACCATGAAACTCAACGCCACGGCGGAAATGTTCCCCGTCACCTGGCCCGAGTTTGGGCGGATTCATCCGCACGCGCCGCGCGAGCAAGTCGCCGGTTACCTCGAAATGTTCGATCAGCTAGAAAGCTGGCTCGCCGAGATCACCGGGTTCGCCGCCGTCTCCTTGCAACCCAACTCCGGCGCGCAGGGCGAATACGCCGGGCTCCTCACCATTCGCCAATACCACCTCTCGCGCGGCGACGCGGGCCGCACGGTCTGCCTCATTCCCACCTCCGCCCACGGCACAAACCCCGCGAGCGCCGTCATGGCTGGGTTCAAAGTCGTCCCCGTCGCCTGCGACGCCCACGGCAACGTCAACCTCGACGATCTCACGGCCAAAGCCGAGTTGCATTCCGCTCAGCTCGGCGCGCTCATGATCACCTACCCTTCGACGCACGGCGTTTTTGAGGAAGGCATCATCGGCATCTGCGAACTCATCCACCGTCACGGCGGCCAGGTTTACATGGACGGCGCCAACATGAACGCCCAAGTCGGCGTCTGCCGCCCCGGCGATTTCGGAGCCGACGTCTGCCACCTGAATTTGCACAAAACCTTCTGCATCCCCCACGGTGGCGGCGGCCCCGGAGTCGGCCCCATCGGAGTTGCAGCGCATTTGGCGGCGTTCCTTCCTAATAACGAACTAGCCGTCTCCGCCGCGACTTGGGGCAGCGCCAGCATCCTCGTCATTTCCTGGATGTACATCCGCATGATGGGCCCCGACGGCCTCACCTCGGCCACGAAACACGCCATCCTCAACGCCAACTACATCTCCATGCGACTCGACGCGTTTTTCCCCACGCTCTATCGCGGCCGCAACGACCGGGTCGCGCACGAATGCATCCTCGACGTGCGCGGGTTCAAGGCACGCACCGGGATCGAAGTCGAGGACGTGGCGAAACGTCTCATCGACTACGGATTTCACGCGCCCACCATGTCGTGGCCCGTCGCCGGCACCCTCATGGTCGAGCCCACCGAGAGCGAATCGAAGGAAGAACTCGACCGTTTTTGCGACGCCATGATTTCCATCTGGCACGAAATCCAACAGGTGGAATGTGGCCTGCTCGACCGCAAAAATAACGTCCTCAAAAACGCCCCGCACACTGCGCAATGCCTCCTCTCCGAGAAATGGGACCGTCCCTACAGCCGCGAATCCGCCGCCTACCCGACACCCGCCACGCGCGAGAGCAAATTCTGGCCGCACGTCGGCCGCGTGGACAACGTCTATGGCGACCGCAACCTCATCTGCTCGTGTCTCCCGATGGATAGTTACTGAAACCGACGTGTCCCTCCGGGCATCTGATTCGTCCGTCCTGACATCTACTTTACTCTCGTTACTAAGCTCCGGCTTGGTAACGCGCTTGTTCCCGAAGCTCCAGCTTCGTGTGGACTCGTTGGCTAACACGGCAAATAATGTCTATGAAGCTGGAGCTTCAAAAACAATCGCGTTCCCAAACTGGAGCTTGGAAACGAGGGTAGAACGAATGCCGAGGGTGGTTATTAGAACAAACTCGGTTGTTCCGGGGCGGGGGCGTCTTTGGCTAGGAGTGCTAACAATCCCGCCTCGTCTAACACAGTGACTCCTAACTCTCCAGCTTTGGTTAGTTTACTGCCGGCGTCTTCTCCGGCGACTAGGTAGTTGGTTTTTTTGCTCACACTGCCGCTGGATTTGCCTCCGGCGGTTCGGATCATTTCTTCGAAGACTTCGCGGGGCTGGCTGAGGGCGCCGGTGAGGACGAAGGTTTTGCCGATGATCGGGTGGTCGGCGGCGGCGATGGCGGGCGGGAGCGGGTGGTAGTTGTCGGATTGCGGATTGATTTTCAGTTCCCCCAAATGCTGGAGCATGGCCTGGCCGCTTTCGCTGGCGAAGAAGTCGAGGATTTCTCCGGCGGCGACCTGGCCGACTTCCTGCGCGATCTGGTGCGGGGCTAGGATGGGGTTGTCTTCCTTGCGTTTGCCTTTGGGCAGTGAGCGGAGTTCCATCAATATGGGCGAGGTGGCGAGCTCGGCGAAATTGCGGTGCAGGCGGGCGAGTTCGCGGGCGGCGGATTCGCCGACTTCGGGGATGCCGATGGCGAAGATCCAGCGGGAAAGCGGCATGGTGCGCGCGCGGTCGAGGGCGGCGAGGAGTTTCGCGCCGTTTTTCGGACCGAAGACGCGGGGTTCGTCGGCAGTGCCGAGGTTGAGCGTGCCAAGGGTGTCGAGATCGAGCTTGAAGAGGTCTAGCGGGTTGCGGACGAGGCCGCGTTCGACCAATTTGTCGGCCACGATGTCGCCGACGCCTTCGATGTCGAGCATTTTGCGGGCAGCGAAATGTTTCAACTTGGTGGAGGTCTGCGCCGGGCAATCGAAGCTAAAACAACGCCAGGCGACGAAGCCCTCTTCGCGGGCGATGGGTCCGCCGCAGGACGGGCATCGGTGGCCGATGCTGGCGGCGAGATCGTAGGGCTGGGCGTCGGCGGGACGTTTGGCGAGGACGACTTCGACGACGGCGGGGATGACTTCGCCGGCTTTCTCGATGATGACGGTGTCGCCGATGCGGATGTCTTTGCGCTGGATTTCCTCTTCGTTGTGCAGGGTGGCGCGGGCGACGCGGCTGCCGCTGACGACGATGGGCTCCAGATGCGCGACGGGGGTGAGGACGCCGGTGCGGCCGACTTGGATTTGAATGTCGAGGAGCCGGGTCTCGGCGCGTTCGGCGGCGTATTTGAAGGCCATGGCCCAGCGCGGGGCTTTGCTGGTGAAGCCGAGCCGTACGCGTTGCTCGAAGTTGTCCACTTTGATGACTGCGCCGTCGGTATCGTAGGGGAAGGTTTTGCGAACGCTGTCGAGCTCGCGAATGGCGGCCAGCATCGTTTCCGGCGAGTCGGCGGTACGTTTCCAATTGGAGACGGGCAATCCCCAGGCGGCGATCCGCTCCAGCGCGTCGGAATGTGATTCGAGTTCCATTCCATTCACCGCGCCGGTGCCGTAGAGGAGAACGGCGAGTCCGCGCTGGCGCACGAGTTCGGGGTCGAGCTGCTTGAGCGAGCCGGCGGCGGTGTTGCGCGGGTTGGCGTAGAGCGGTTTGCCGAGTTTTTCCTGGGAGAAATTAAGCTGGCGAAACGCCTCGTGCGGCAGATAGACCTCGCCGCGAATCTCGATCAACTCGGGGGCCGATTCGAGTTCCATCGGAATGGACGGAATCGTGGCGATGTTGCGCGTGACATCGTCCCCGACCCGGCCATCGCCCCGCGTGGCGGCGACCTCGAGTTTTCCATGTCGGTAGATGAGCGTGATGGCGACCCCATCAACTTTCGGCTCGATGACGACGGGGATGTTTTCGCCGGGCAGCAAACGCTGCATGCGCTGGTAAAATTCGATGGCCTCCGTTTCCGAATAGGTGTTGTCGAGGCTGAGCATGGGCGCGAGGTGCTCGAACTGCCGGAAACCCTCCAGCGCCTTGCCGCCGACCTTGCGAGTTGGGGAGGTATCGGAGGCGAGATCGGGGAATTCTTTTTCGAGATCGGCCAGTTCGCGCAGCAGGGCGTCGAACTCCTGATCGCTGATCGCCGACTGCGCCTCCTCGTAGTAGAGGCGGTTATATTCCTCGATCTGGCTACGGAGTTGTCGGATTCGGGCCTGAGCTTCGAGCGGAGTTGCCATGGAACCAGCAGTAAACAAAAGCCGCACACGATCCGCCAACCATATCCGCGATCCAATCGTAGAAATCCGCCCCCGACCGGCCCGGCGTGAAGAGCTGGTGCAATTCATCGCTGGCCCCGAAGAGCCCGATGCCGACCGCCGACGCCGCAAACAGCCAGATGCCGCGCAAACGGCTGGTCTGTCGTAGGGCGATCCCTAGAAATATGCCGCCGACAGAGTATGCGAGCGCATGGACCAGTTTATCCTGCGCGAGCAACTCCGAGGGCATCACTTCCAGATCGGTCGAAGTGAGCGACGACAAATAGAAAATCACCAGCGCCCAGCCGACGAAGGCGCTCCAGGCTTTGAACGGAGTGATGCGGATGAAAGAAGAGAAGCGCGACACAGGAATACGGTGGTTTCGCGGAGTGAATCAGACTGCGCCCACGATGGAAACGGGAAATCGCAGGAGCCGAAGTGTCGCTTTTTGCACAGCCGGAGCAGAGATCACATGCGGGCTGGCGTCTTTTGGGCGAAACGCCGCGGGTTCGAGTTTAAGCTCATTGCATTTTCCCTCCTCTTCCCCAGTAAATGAATCATCACCGTGATGTGGCATGGCGGGTGCTAAGATGCAGTCGTCCTCATTTTGGGTGGGACAAATCAAAGAACAGCCCGGTTGCAGGGAATTTTTGAGACAGCTCTTGGGGGGGAGCTTCTCAATAGGGCGCAACCGGGCTGATTCTATTTCAAGGCAGGTTGTTTTTGACTGTTAACGAGGGCACAGAGCGATAAGCTGCGCCGTCCATGCCAGCCATGCCTTCCCTGATTGTTTCCCTGCACGACGTGTCGCCGCAGACCTTCGCCGCGAGCCGGGAAATCCTGAGTGATTTGGATCAAGCTGGCATCAGCAAAGTCTCGCTCCTCGTCATTCCCAACCATCATCATCGCGGGCATTTCTTGCAGGACGCGGCCTTTTGCGAGTGGCTGCAAGCCATGGAAAAGCAGGGTCACGAAATTGTGACGCACGGCTACTTTCATCAGCGCGAGCGAACTGCTAGGGAATCCACCCGCGACAAAATGATCACCCGCTTTTACACGGCCGACGAAGGCGAGTTTTACGACATCAGCGAGACCGTGGCTTTGGAAAAAATGCGGCAGGCACAGGACGAGTTTGGCACTCTGGAAATCCACCCGGTCGGCTTCATCGCGCCCGCCTGGCTGCTGAGCGCGGACGCGGAAAAGGCCGCGCGCACCGCCGGCTTCCGCTACACCACGACCTTGCAGGAAATCCGCAATCTAACCAAGGCCACGGCACACCATTCGCAGTCGCTGGTTTACAGTGTTAGAAGCGGCTGGCGGCGAATCGTCAGCCTGGGTTGGAATCGCTTCTTGATGGCACGTTTGCAAGATAACCCTGTCACTCGACTCGGCATTCATCCGCCGGATTGGAAATATGCTAACATCCGCCGCGAAATCCTGCGGCTCGCCTCGCATCTCGCCTCGCGGCGCGAAGTGTCCACCTATGCGGAATGGACGGCCCGATGACTTCCCGGGTTGATCTTCACATTCATTCGAAATACTCCGACCGCTCTGCCGAGTGGTTGTTTCGGCGGCTGAACTTCCCCGACTCGTATTCCGCTCCACGGGAGTTGTATGCGAAGCTGAAGGAACGCGGGATGGACTTTGTCACCATCACCGATCACAACCGCATCGACGGCTGTCTGGAAATCGCCGATCTGCCCGGCACTTTCATCAGCGAGGAAGTCACCACCTACTTCCCGGAAGACCGTTGCAAGGTGCATGTTCTAGTCTGGGGAATCACCGAAAAGCAGCACGGCGAAATTAGCGAAGTCCGCGACAACTTGTTCGACTTCCATCGCTATCTAACTCGCGAAAAGATCGTCCATTCCGTGGCGCATCCGCTTTATCGGATCAACGACAAGCTGGAAACGAGTCACATACGAATCTTGCTCGAGTTGTTCACGCATTTCGAAGGCATCAACGGACTGCGCAGCGGCTTGCTCAGCTCGACCATTCAGCATGTGCTGGGAGCGAGTAAAATTCTCACTGGCGGCTCCGACGATCACGGCGGCATCTACCCCGCGAGAGCCTGGACGGAAACGAATCACGTGCAGACGGCTGCGGAGTTTCTGGAGCTGGTAAGAACTGGCGCGTGCCGTGCGCAAGGTGAGGCTGGAACTCCGCTCATTTTATCACACAGCCTCTACAACACGGCCTATCAGTTTGCGAAGGACAAGTTCTCCTCGCAGATGAATCCGAATGCGCGGTTTATCGAGAAGGCTTTCTCTCGGTTCATGGAAGGGCAGGATCCAACTCGCTTCACTCTGGGCGAGAAGTTGAACTTCCTCGCGCAGGGCGTGCTTTCCGGGAAGATTTTCGAACTCGCCAAGCCGGGAAATGTCTCGCTCTGGAAAGAGTATTCCGACTACTTCGGCGGCAACGATTTGCGCAAGGAACTAGCCCTTGTCACCAAGGACGTGGCCGAGCCAGAACGGCGCGCGTTTCTGATTTCTAACTTGTTCGCGAACCAGCTGGCGTTCCGGTTTTTTCTGAAGTTTGTTAAGCAGATTTCCTCCGGGAACTTTGTCGAGAGCGTGCAGAGCCTCACCGGCATGATTCCGATGCTACTCGCATTGAGCCCCTACTGGTATGCGTTCCGCAGCCAGTCCCCTTCCCGCGAATGGTTGCGCGAAGTGAGCCAGCAACTCAGCGGGAGTATTCCGAATACTCTCAAGAACAACAAGCGTGCGTGGTTTACCGACACGCTGGAAGACGTGAATGGCGTGGCGAACACCATTCGCAGAATGACCGCTGCGGGCGTCGCAGCGGGAGCGGATTTGTTAGTCGTCACCAGCCGCTCGGAGATCACGATTACGGATATTCCGATCAAGAACTTCGCGCCGATTGGGGAGTTTGAACTGCCCGAGTACGAGCTGCAGAAACTCAGCTTCCCGCCGATTCTGCACATGCTGGATTTTATTCAGCGCGAAGGCTTTACCGAGCTGATTATTAGCACGCCGGGTCCGATTGGCATCACCGCGCTCATCGCCGGAAAAATGTTAGGACTGCGCATCAGCGGCATCTATCACACCGACTTTCCGCAATACATTCGCATCCTCACCGATGACAGTTTTTTGGAGAGCCTGGCCTGGAGTTACATGCAATGGTTCTACTCGCAGTTCGACGTAATCCTGGTGAACAGCGAACACTATCGCAAAGCCTGGATCGAGCGCGGAATCGAGCCTCATAAGCTGCAAATCATGCCGCGCGGCTTAGACACAGTGCTCTTTAACCCGACTCACCGCGAGTCAAACTTCTGGGCCAAACACGGCAAACGCGACGAGGAAATCGGCCTGCTCTATGTCGGCCGCGTCTCACGCGAGAAGGACCTCGAAGTGTTAGTTAAGGCCTGCGACATTTTATCAAGGCAATCGGTCGCGTTCCGTCCGCTGATCGTCGGCGACGGACCGTTTCTGGAGGAATTGAAGAAGCTCCTGCCGACGGGTTGTTTCACCGGCTATCTCGCCGGCATCGAACTCGCCCGCGCATACGCCTCGGCAGACATCTTCGTCTTCCCGAGCACCACGGACACGTTTGGAAATGTAATCATCGAAGCCCAGGCAGCGGGCTTGCCGTGCGTCGTTTCCGACACCGGCGGCCCGATGGAATTGATCACGCATGGCGAGGACGGCTTCATCACGAAATCGCTCGATGCACACGATTTCGCGGCAGCGATGGAGCAACTGATGGTGAACCCCGAGTTGCGCCAAACAATGTCAGCCCGCTCGCGGACCCGTGTCGAGAAACGCGACTGGAGCGAAGCCTTCGCCAAGTTCTGGGCCATGTCGCCAGAGTAAGTCGAATCTGTTGCAAGCGCGATGCGCGTTTTACCTGAAGTGGGCCACCAAGGTTCGTGCGCGGGTCGCCGTAAATTTATAATAGGCACTTCTGCTGACGATTCGATTGTTCTCCGTCCAGTTGACAAACTTTTTTCCTGACTTGGGAATAGCTTTAACCGTCACCACTTTACCTGTGGCATAGGTTCCTGAACCATAAGCTTTTCCCTTGCTAGAAGGACTAGGCAGTGCCCGGAGAGAAAGTGTCGGTGTCGGTGTCGGTGTCGGTGTCGGTGTCGGTGTCGGTGTCGGTGTCGGTGTCGGTGTCGGTGTCGGTGTCGGTGTCGGTGTCGGTGTCGGTGT